>NZ_JBHWZH010000068.1:0-31629 GCF_042728285.1 Streptomyces sp. NPDC060194
CGCCCGGGGAGCCCGGCGGGGGCCCGCCGCCCGGCCCGGGGCCCGGAGGCGGCTGCTGGGACGGGGCGCCGGACGGGCCCGGCGTCCGGGCGCCCGTGCCGGTTGACGCGGACTGCGGGGACGCCGAGGTGGAGGCCGGTCCGGGGCCGCCGGCGGACGACCGGCCGGACCCGTCCGTCCCGCCGCCGCCCGCGCGGCCGCCGCCGGGCTCGCGCAGCGCGAGCACCAGGGCCGCCGCCGCGACCAGGGCGACGGCCACCGCGGCGACGGCGACGGTCGCGACCACGGCGGGCGACCGGTGGGGCGGCCCGGCCGGGACCGGCCAGGGGGCCGGGGACGGGGTGGGGTGGGCCGCGGGCACGGGCGGCCGCGGGGTGGCCGGGCCGCCGGGGGCCGGTCCCGGGGGCGGGACGGGCGGGGGCGCGTCCGGCCGGACGGCGGAGGTCCGCGTCGGCAGCGCGTCCCAGCCGGGCAGGGTGCCGTACGGGCCGGGCCCCACCGCGTCCCACGTCGGGTCCGGGGCCGCCGCCGCGGCCGCGAGCATCGCGTCGAGCTCGGCCGCGTCCGGGCGGACCGCCGGGTCGCGGGCGAGGAGGGCGGCAAGCACCGGGGCGAGCGGGCCCGAGCGGACCGGCGGCGGCACCGGGTCGTCGAGCACCGCCGCCAGCGTGGCCAGGGTGCTCGCCCGGCGCATCGGGCTGATCCCCTCCACGCACACGTACAGGACCAGGCCGAGCGACCACAGGTCGGAGGCGGGCGTCTCGTCGTGCCCGCGGATGCGCTCGGGGGCGATGTACTCCGGGGAGCCGATCAGCTCGCCGGTCGCGGTCAGGGAGGTGGAGCCCTGCAGGGCCGCGATGCCGAAGTCGGTGAGCACGGCCGAACCGTCGTTGCGCAGCAGCACGTTGGCCGGCTTCACGTCCCGGTGGTGGATGCCCGCCCGGTGGGCGGCGTCCAGCGCGGAGAGCACCTGCCGGCCGATCCGGATCACGTCACCGAACGGCAGCGGGCCCGCCTCGATCCGGTCCTGGAGCGTACGGCCCGGCAGCAGCTCCATGACGATCCAGGGGTGCGGACCGACGGCGGAGTCGATGATCTGATGGACGGTCACCACGTGCGGGTGGTTGAGCCGCGCGAGCGCCCGGGCCTCGCGCAGCACCCGCTCGCGCAGGGCGGGCGACTCCGCGGGCGACGCCCGCACCTCCTTGAGCGCCACCTCGCGGTCGAGGACGGTGTCGCGCGCCCGCCACACCGCCCCCATGCCGCCGCTGCCGAGCAGTTCGAGCAGCTCGAACCGCCCGTCGACGTGATCCCCCGGCCCACTCATGGGGTCAGTCTCGCGCAGGGCGACCGCCCCGTCAGGCGGATCCGCCCACCGGGCCCTGATCCGGCCCGTCAGCTGCCGGCGAGCGCCTTGTCGATCGCCGTGCGGTAGGCCGCGGCGGTGGAGGGGGCGCTCTCGGTGCCCTCGCCGTACACGAGCTTGCCGTCGACGACCACCGACGGGGTGCCCTGGACGCCGTCCTTGTTGTCGTCGAACGACTCGGCCATGTTCAGCGCCCACTTGTCGTAGGTGCCGTCCTTCACGTCCTCGGCGAAGGCCTGGTTGTCCTTCAGGGCGGGGACGGTGTCGGCGATCTCGATGAGGTAGGCGTCGTCGGCGAGCTTGTCGGTGGACTCGTCGGGGTGCCACTTGGCGGAGAACATCGCCGCCTTGTAGTCGAGGAAGGCCTGGTCGGAGACGTTCAGGGCGGCGCCCAGCGCGCTGAGGCCGTTCTTGGAACCGGTGCCCTGCAGGTTGCGGTCGAGGAACGCGCCGCCGACGAACTGGATCTTGTAGGCCCCCTTGTCGACGTCCTTGTGGATCGTGTCGCCGACGTTCTGCTCGAAGGTCGCGCAGACGGGGCAGCGCGGGTCCTCGTAGAGCTTGACCGTCTTCTTCGCGCTGTCCTTGCCGATGACGACCGTGGTGCCGTCGGCGCCGGTGGTGTTCGCGGGCCTGACGAGCTTCTGGTCGGCGGCCGACTCCCAGTAGGTCGGCTTGTTGTTCTGCACGACCAGGGCGCCGACGCCGCCGGCCACGGCGAGCACGCCGACGACCGAGGCGGCCACGACGAGGGTGCGGCGGGTCTTCGCCCTCCTGGCGGCGGCCTCGCGCTCGGCGCGCAGCCGCTCGCGGGCGGCGTTCTTCGAGGCCTGGTTGTTGCGCTTGCTCATGGCGGTTCTTCTCTCGTGCGGAAAGCGGGTGTCGCGGGACTCAGACGGGGGTCTCAGTCGCCCGCGGCGGCCCGCGCAGGCCCACGCTGTGCACGAGGAGAGCGGTACGGAGGATCCGGGCGCGGTGCACGGCCCGGGGGAGGGCGGTCCCGGCCGCCGGCGCGGGGGCGGCGCCGGCGGCGAGCAGCGCGGCCCGCAGCGGGCGGAACGCGAACGCCGCGCCGGCCCGCAGGAGCCGGACCAGGGCCCGCTCGCCGCCGCGCAGCCAGGCCGCGGCGAGCAGCCCGAGCCCGACGTGGGCGGCGAGCAGAGCCAAGGGGGCGGCCGGATCGGGGGCGGGCGCGTGCAGCGGCACGCCTGCGCCCACCGGGTCGCCGCCGCACAGCACGTCGAGGCCGACGGACCGCAGCGAGCCGGTGACCGGGCCGCCGGAGGGGCCGTAGCAGACGTGGCGGCCGGTGGTGAAGACGGTGTCCGCGGCGAGTTCGAGGGGGACGAACAGGGCGGCGATCCGCCCGAAGGAGCGCTCCCGCCCGGCGAGGGCCCAGGTCAGGGCGAACACGGCGGCGGCGACGACCGCCAGGGTGGTCGGCGGCAGCGGGGCGCCGGCGAGCAGCACGTGCGAGGCAGCGGACAGCGTCACGACGAGCGCTGTGAAGAGCGCCGCGCGTACCGCCCGGATGCCTGCCGTGGATATGCCCATTGCGGACGAGTGTCGCACGGGGGCGGATAAGAGCCGATTAAACGCTCGCTGTGAGGCCGCCCACGGCGGCCCCGGGACCGCGCACCGGCTCCCGCGCACCGGCCCGTGCGGCGGCGCGGTTCCCGGCGGCGCGGTCCCCGTCCCGGCTCAGAGCCCCGGGATGCGCCCGTTGCGGAACAGGTCCAGGAAGATCTGGTGGTCCCGCCGCGCCCGGGCCCCGTAGTCGTGCGCGAAGTCGACGAGGAGCTGCGCGAAGCCGTCCTCGTCGGCGGAGATCGCCGCGTCGATGGCCTTCTCGGTGGAGAACGGCACCAGCGAGTGGCCGCTCTCGTCGTCCGCCGCCGCGTGCATGGTGGCGGTGGCCCGGCCGAGGTCGGCGACGGTCGCCGCGATCTGCTCCGGCTCGTCGATGTCCGCCCAGTCCAGGTCGACCGCGTACGGCGAGACCTCGGCGACCAGCTGGCCCGCGCCGTCGAGCTCGGCCCAGCCGAGCCAGGGGTCGGCGTGCGCCTGGAGGGCGCGCTGCGAGATCACCGTGCGGTGGCCCTCGTGGCGGAAGTAGTCCCGCACCCGCTGGTCGTCGACGTGCCGGGAGACCGCCGGGGTCTGGCCCTGCTTCATGTAGATGACGACGTCGTTCTCCAGGGCGTCGCTGTGGCCCTCCAGGAGCAGGTTGTACGAGGGCAGGCCGGCCGAGCCGATGCCGATGCCGCGGCGGCCGACGACGTCCTTGACCCGGTAGGAGTCGGGGCGGACCAGGCTGGACTCGGGGAGGGTGTCCAGGTAGTCCTCGAACGCGGCGAGCACCTTGTACCGGGTGGCCGCGTCGAGGTCGATCGAGCCGCCGCCGGGCGCGAAGCGGCGCTCGAAGTCGCGGATCTCCGTCATCGAGTCGAGCAGCCCGAAGCGGGTGAGCGAGCGGGCCGAGCGCAGGGCGGCCAGCAGCGGGCCCTCGGCGGTGTCGAGGGTGAAGGGCGTCACCGCCCCGTCGTCACCGGACGCGCGGCCGCCGGCGGCGAGGACGTGGATCCGCTCGCGGTAGGCGGCGGCGTAGATCCGCACCAGCTCGGTGATCTGCTCGTCGCTGAGCGCCTTCGCGAGGCCGACCAGGGCGAGGGACGCGGCGAAGCGCTTGAGGTCCCAGGTGAAGGGGCCGACGTACGCCTCGTCGAAGTCGTTGACGTTGAAGACGAGCCGGCCGTTGGCGTCCATGTACGTGCCGAAGTTCTCCGCGTGCAGGTCGCCGTGGATCCACACCCGGCTCGTGCGCTCGTCGAGGAACGGGTGGGAGCGGGCGGGGTCCTTCTCCGCGTCCAGGTCGTGGTAGTAGAGGCAGGCCGTGCCCCGGTAGAAGGCGAACGCGGTGGCCGCCATCTTGCGGAACTTCACCCGGAACGCGGCGGGGTCGGCGGCGAGCAGCTCGCCGAACGCCGTGCCGAAGACGGCCAGGATCTCCTCGCCGCGCTCTTCGGCGCTTGCCTGCGGGACCGACATCGGTGGGTGCCTCCTGGTACGGGGGATCTGCGGTGAAAGGCGACGGGTGTTCCTCCCGTCACAACGCACGAACGTACTCGTGAGTGCCCGCCCGTGGGGAGCCCGGAGTCCCCGCCCGGTGTCAGTGCCACGACGTAGACTTCCCCGCGCTGCCCCCTCCTCGCCGGCCGGGGCCGCGCCCCCCCCGTCCGCTCTGCCCCCGGAGGCCGTCCACCGTGTCGTCGAAGCCGCCCTTCACCCATCTCCACGTCCACACGCAGTACTCGATGCTGGACGGGGCCGCGCGGCTCAAGGACATGTTCGACGCGTGCAACGAGATGGGGATGTCGCACATCGCGATGTCCGACCACGGCAACCTGCACGGCGCGTACGACTTCTTCCACAGCGCCAAGAAGGCGGGCGTCACCCCGATCATCGGCATCGAGGCGTACGTCGCCCCGGAGTCCCGGCGCAACAAGCGCAAGGTGAAGTGGGGCCAGCCGCACCAGAAGCGGGACGACGTCTCGGGCTCCGGCGGGTACACGCACAAGACGATCTGGGCGGCGAACAAGACCGGTCTGCACAACCTCTTCCGGCTGTCCTCCGACGCCTACTCCGAGGGCTGGCTGCAGAAGTGGCCCCGGATGGACAAGGAGACGATCTCCCAGTGGTCGGAGGGGCTGATCGCCTCCACCGGCTGCCCGTCCGGCGAGGTGCAGACCAGGCTCCGGCTCGGCCAGTTCGACGAGGCCGTCCAGGCCGCCTCCGACTACAAGGACATCTTCGGCGAGGGCCGGTACTTCCTGGAGCTGATGGACCACGGCATCGAGATCGAGAGCCGGGTCCGCGAGGGCCTCCTGGAGATCGGCAAGAAGCTCGGCATCCCCCCGCTGGTCACCAACGACTCGCACTACACCTACGCCCACGAGGCCTCGGCGCACGACGCCCTGCTCTGCATCCAGACCGGCAAGAACCTCTCCGACCCCGACCGCTTCCGCTTCGACGGCACCGGCTACTACCTGAAGTCGACCGACGAGATGTACGCGATCGACTCCTCCGACGCCTGGCAGGAGGGCTGCGCCAACACCCTCCTGGTCGCCGAGCAGGTCGACACCAGCGGCATGTTCGAGGCGAGGAACCTCATGCCGAAGTTCGAGATCCCGGACGGCTTCACCGAGGTCACCTGGTTCCAGGAGGAGGTCCGCCGCGGCATGGGCCGCCGCTTCCCCGGCGGCGTGCCCGACGACCGGCAGAAGCAGGTCGAGTACGAGATGGACATCATCATCCAGATGGGGTTCCCGGGGTACTTCCTGGTCGTCGCCGACTTCATCATGTGGGCCAAGAACAACGGCATCGCGGTCGGTCCCGGCCGCGGCTCCGCGGCCGGCTCGATCGTCGCCTACGCCATGGGCATCACCGACCTCGACCCGATCGAGCACGGACTGATCTTCGAGCGGTTCCTCAACCCCGAGCGCGTCTCCATGCCCGACGTCGACATCGACTTCGACGAGCGCAGGCGCGTCGAGGTGATCCGGTACGTGACCGAGAAGTACGGGTCCGACAAGGTCGCCATGATCGGCACCTACGGCAAGATCAAGGCCAAGAACGCGATCAAGGACTCCGCTCGCGTCCTCGGCTACCCCTACGCGATGGGCGACCGGCTCACCAAGGCGATGCCCGCCGACGTCCTCGGCAAGGGCATCGACCTCAGCGGCATCACCGACCCCAAGCACCCCCGCTACAACGAGGCGGGCGAGATCCGGGGGATGTACGAGAACGAGCCGGACGTCAAGAAGGTCATCGACACCGCCAAGGGCGTCGAGGGCCTGGTCCGGCAGATGGGCGTGCACGCGGCCGGCGTGATCATGTCCAGCGAGCCGATCGTCGACCACGCCCCGCTGTGGACCCGGCACACCGACGGCGTCACGATCACGCAGTGGGACTACCCGCAGTGCGAGTCGCTCGGCCTGCTGAAGATGGACTTCCTCGGCCTGCGCAACCTGACGATCATGGACGACGCCATCAAGATGGTGAAGTCCAACAAGGGCGTCGAGCTGGAGATGCTCTCGCTGCCGCTGGACGACCCGAAGACGTACCAGATGCTCTGCCGCGGCGACACGCTCGGCGTCTTCCAGTTCGACGGCGGCCCGATGCGCTCGCTGCTGCGCCAGATGCAGCCCGACAACTTCGAGGACATCTCCGCCGTCTCGGCCCTCTACCGGCCGGGCCCGATGGGCATGAACTCGCACACGAACTACGCCGAGCGCAAGAACGGCCGCCAGGAGATCACCCCGATCCACCCGGAGCTGGAGGAGCCGCTCAAGGAGGTCCTCGGGCTGACCTACGGCCTCATCGTGTACCAGGAGCAGGTGCAGAAGGCCGCCCAGATCGTCGCCGGGTACTCGCTCGGCGAGGCCGACATCCTGCGCCGCGTGATGGGCAAGAAGAAGCCCGAGGAGCTGGCGAAGAACTTCGTCCTGTTCCAGGAGGGCGCCAAGAAGAACGGCTTCTCCGACGCCGCGATCCAGGCGCTGTGGGACGTCCTGGTGCCGTTCGCCGGCTACGCGTTCAACAAGGCGCACTCCTCGGCGTACGGCCTGGTCACCTACTGGACCGCCTACCTCAAGGCCAACTACCCGGCCGAGTACATGGCGGCGCTGCTCACCTCGGTCCGCGACGACAAGGACAAGTCGGCCGTCTACCTCAACGAGTGCCGGCGGATGGGCATCAAGGTGCTGCCGCCGGACGTCAACGAGTCGATGGCGAACTTCGCCGCCCAGGGCGACGACGTGATCCTCTTCGGCCTGACCGCGGTCCGCAACGTCGGCCAGAACGTCGTCGAGTCGATCATCCGCTCGCGCAAGGCCAAGGGGAAGTACTCCTCGTTCCCCGACTACCTCGACAAGGTCGAGGCCGTGGCCTGCAACAAGCGGACCACCGAGTCGCTGATCAAGGCCGGCGCCTTCGACGCCATGGGGCACACCCGCAAGGGCCTCACCGCGCACTTCGAGCCGATGATCGACAACGTGGTCGCGGTCAAGCGCAAGGAGGCCGAGGGCCAGTTCGACCTCTTCGGCGGGGCGGAGGAGGCCACCGGTGAGCCCGGTTTCGGGCTCGACGTCGTCTTCTCGGACGTGGAGTGGGACAAGACCTACCTCCTCGCCCAGGAGCGCGAGATGCTCGGCCTCTACGTCTCCGACCACCCGCTCTTCGGCCTGGAGCACGTGCTGAGCGACAAGGCGGACGCCGGCATCGGGCAGCTGACCGGCGGGGACTACTCCGACGGCTCGATCGTCACCATCGGCGGCATCATCTCCGGCCTGCAGCGCAAGATGACCAAGCAGGGCAACGCCTGGGCGATCGCGACCGTCGAGGACCTGGCCGGCTCCATCGACTGCATGTTCTTCCCCGCCACCTACCAGCTGATCTCCACCCAGCTGGTGGAGGACGCGGTGGTCTTCGTCAAGGGCCGGCTCGACAAGCGGGAGGACGTGCCGCGGCTGGTCGCCATGGAGCTGATGGTCCCCGACCTCAGCGACGCGGGCACCGACGCGCCGGTGACGATCACCATCCCGGCGGTCAAGGTCAGCCCGCCGATGGTCAGCAAGCTCGGCGAGGTGCTCAGCCACCACCGCGGCTCGACCGAGGTGCGGATCAAGCTGCTGGGCGCGCGCAAGACCACCGTGCTGCGGCTCGACCGGCACCGGGTCAAGCCCGATCCCGCGCTGTTCGGCGACCTGAAGGTGCTGCTCGGGCCGTCCTGCCTGACCGGCTGACGGCGCGCCGGAGGGGCGCACCCCGACCGGGGGTGCGCCCCTCCGTGCGTGGGGGCCGCGGTCAGTTGTGACCGAAGCGGCGCTGGTGCTTGCGCGCCACGTCCGCGGGGCTGCCCTGGGCCTGGGTCTGCTCCTTGGCCTGGGACTCCAGCGCGCTCGTCCGCGCCTCCTGGGCGCCCCGCTCGGCGGGGGACGAGTTCGGCTGCTTGCGGTTCTTGTTCTTGGCCATCTGTGATGCCTCCTGTGATGTGCCCCGAGTGGGGCGCCATCAGATTCACACAAGCCGACACGCCGCGCATTTCGGACAATTACCCTGAGTGTCAGTCGGACGGAGCACGACGCCGTCCCGGCCGGCGCCGAATACGCCACGCCGATGATCGAGTTCCCGACGTCAACGGTGACCGGGTCGGGCAGACTCGAAGGAAACCCGGAACAACGCGGAGCGACCTCGTTCCCGAAAGAGGGTGGCACCCATGGACCGATGCGTCGTCCTGGTGGACGCCGGCTATCTCCTGGGAGCCGCCGCGTCCCTGCTGGCAGGGGAGCCGTCCCGGTCCCGCATCACCGTCGACCACGCCGCGCTGATCCAGGGCCTGCGCGAGCGCGCCGAGCTGGAGACCGGCCAGCCGCTGCTGCGGATCTACTGGTTCGACGGCGCCCCCGACCGCGTCCCCCAGCCCGAGCACCGGCGGCTGCGGGTGATGCCGCGCGTCACCGTCCGGCTCGGCGCCCTGACCCGCAGCGACGGGCGCTGGGCGCAGAAGGGCGTCGACGCCGCCATGCACGCCGAGCTGACCGAGCTGGCGCGCAACCGGGCCTGCGCCGACATCGTGCTCATCACCGGCGACGGGGACCTGCTGCCCGGCATGATGGCCGCCAAGGAGCACGGCGTCGCCGTCCACCTCTGGGCCGTGCAGGCGGCCGACGGCGACTACAACCAGTCCGAGGACCTCGTCGCCGAGGCCGACGAGCGCCGGGTCCTGGACCGGGTCTGGATCACCCGGGCCGTCCGCGCCAAGGACTTCGGCGGCGTCTGCGCCCCGCCACCCGCGCCCCGGCCGGAGATCGCCGCCATCCTCTCCGCGCCGCTGCCCGAGTCGGCCCTCGCCGCCTCGACGCGCAACGGCGCCGCACCCGCCCGGCACGTCCGTGCGGAAGGCCCCGCCGGGCCGCCGGACGACCGCGAGCCCGGCCGGACCGCGCCCGCCGCCCGGCCGCCGTCCCACGACGAGCCCCGGGAGCGGCCGGCCGCGGCCGACGGCGGGCCGCCGGAGCGCACCCACCTGGCCCGCGGTGTGCCGACGCCCAAGGACCTCGCGGGGCTCAGGGCGCCCGGCCCCGTGCCCCACCCGGCCGCGCCGCAGACGTCCGGCGCCACGCTGCGCTGGTCCTCGGACAAGGGCTGGGCCGACCGCCCCTTCGCCGGCGAACCGCCCGAGACGGCCTCGCTGCCCACCCTCGCCCAGCTCACCAGCGCCGAGCAGCGCTGGGCCGACCGCGAGGAGGACATCACCACAGTCGGCGGCGACCCCTTCGAGGTCGGCCAGGTCTTCGCCCGGCGCTGGATCGAACGGATCCCGGAGTCCGCGCACACCGGCAGACTCTCCGCGCTCTACCCCCGCATCCCGCACCGCATCGACGGCGAACTCCTGCGCTACGCCGCCCGGTTCGGCCTGCTCGCCCACAAGGACGACCAGATCGACGAGCACGACCGCTACGCGATCCGCGCCGGCTTCTGGCGCGAGATCGACGTCCGCGCGGCCGCCGACACCGCCCCCGCGGGTACCGCGGCCGCCGAGCCGGAGGGCCCGTGAGAGCCCGCCGCGCGTGACGGCGCAGGTGGCCGTACCCGTCGCCGCTCCCGCCGCTGCGCCCACCGCCGCTCCCGCCGCAGATGTGACGCGGCCCCGGCGGCCCCGGGGGCAATGTGGGGCGTACGACCCCGTAGGCTCGTTCCTCGTGAGTACGGGCAAAGTGTGCGTGGTGCGGGAGCTGGTGAAGACGTACCCCGCCGCGCGCGGACGGCGCGGCGCGCCGGGTACGCCCGCGGTGCGGGCCACTGACGGCATCTCCCTCGACGTCGCCGGCGGTGAGGTCTTCGGCCTGCTCGGCCCCAACGGGGCCGGCAAGTCCACCCTGGTGCGCCAGCTCACCGGCCTGATGCGGCCCGACTCCGGCAGCGTCACCGTCCTCGGCCACGACCTCGTGCGGCACCCCGAGCGCGCCGCGCGCCTCGTCGGCTACCTCGGCCAGGAGTCCACCGCGCTCGACGAGCTCACCGTCGCCCTCGCCGCCGAGACCACCGGCCGGCTGCGTGGCCTCGACACCCCCGCGGCCCGGCGCGAGCGGGACGCCGTCATCGACGAGCTCGGGCTCGCCGAGATCGCCTCGCGCCCCCTCAAGCGGCTCTCCGGCGGCCAGCGCCGCCTCGCCTGCTTCGCCGCCTCCCTCGTCGGCGAGCGGCCCCTGCTCGTCCTCGACGAGCCCACCACCGGCATGGACCCCGTCGCCCGCCGCGCGGTGTGGGCGGCCGTCGACCGGCGGCGCGCCGAGCGCGGCACCACGGTGATCCTGGTCACCCACAACGTCATCGAGGCCGAGACCGTCCTCGACCGGGTCGCCGTCGTCGAGCGGGGCCGGGTGATCGCCTGCGACACGCCCGGCGGCCTCAAGGCGCGCGTCGCCGGGGACGTCCGGGTCGAGCTGGTCTGGCGCGAGCGGGCCCCGCTGGAGGTGCCCGAGGTGGCCGCGCTGCGCGACAGCGCCCGGGAGACCGGGCGGCGCTGGGTGCTGCGGCTCGCGCCCGAGGAGGCGCGCGCGGCGGTCGCCGCGGTGACGGGCGGCGCGGCCTTCGCCGCCCTGGACGACTTCACCCTGGCCACGCCGAGCCTCGAGGACGTGTACCTCGCGCTCGGCGGAGGCCGCACGGAAGGCCTGGTCAAGACGTGAGCGGGAGCGGCGCGGTGAGCGTGACGGATGCGGTGGGCACGACCGGGACGCAGGGCGGCCGGACGGCGGACGCGCGGACGGCGGCCGGGGCCGCGACCGCCCCCGCCGCGGACGGGTGCGCCCCGCTCGCGCCCCGGGCCGGGCTGCTGCCCGCGCTCGGCGCGGTCTACCGGGCGCAGCTCTCCCGGGCCCGGGTCGCCCGGATCCCGCTGCTCTTCGTCGCCACCTTCCAGTCCATCGGGATCATGGTTCTGATGCGGGGCGTCGTGGACGGCGGCGAGGAGGCGCGGGCCGTCGTCGCCGGATCCAGCGTCCTGGTCGTCGCCTTCGTCGCGCTGAACCTGCTCGCCCAGTACTTCGGCCAGCTCCGGGCGAGCGGCGGGCTCGACTACTACGCCACCCTGCCCGTGCCGCCGGCCTCCGTCGTCCTCGGCACCGCCGCCGCCTACGCCTCCTTCACCGCGCCCGGCACGGTGGTGACCGCCGTCGTCGGCTCGGTGCTCTTCGGACTGCCGCTCACCCACCTCTGGGTGCTCCTCGCGGTGATCCCGCTGGCCGGCGCGGCCCTCGCCGGCCTCGGGGCCGCGCTCGGGCTGCTCGCGCCCCGCCAGGAGCTGGCCACCCTGCTCGGCCAGCTCGGCATGTCGGCCGCGCTGCTGCTCGGCGTGCTGCCCGCCGAGCGGCTGCCGGAGGTCGTCCGCTGGGCGCGCGACCTGCTGCCCTCCACCTACGGCGTCGAGGCTTTCGCCGAGACGTACCGGGCGCGGCCCGACTGGGTCTCCGTGGTGGTCGATCTGGGCGTCTGCGCCGGGGTCGGCGTGCTCTCCCTCGCCGTCGCCACCTGGGCCTACCGCCAGGCGGCCGTGCGGTGACCCGGCCCCCGCGGCGGACTGGCAGGATGGTCGGGTGACCGCACCGTTGACTCCGCACGACCAGCCGCCGCACCGGCCCTGGCACGCCCAGGGCCCCGGCGCCGCCGGTGAGCCCGAAGGGCCCGGCCTGCGCGCCGAGCTCCCCGAGGCGATCGTCCTCGGACTGGTCCTGGCGCTCGCCGGGGTGCTCCTCGGGGCGCTCTGGTTCTGGCTCGCGCCCCGGGTGCCGCTCGTCTCCGACGGCACCGCGGTCTACCTCAAGGACACCGAGGGCGAGCAGTCCATCGGCGCCGAGGGCGTCTACTTCCTGCTCGCCCTCGCCTTCGGCGTCGTGAGCGCGGTCGCGGTCTTCCTGTGGCGGCGGCGCGGCGGGGTGCCGCTGGTCGTCGCGCTCGCGCTCGGCGGGCTCGCCGGGTCCGTCGTCGCCTGGCAGACCGGCATCTGGCTCGGCCCGTCCTCCGACGTCGTCGCGCGCGCCAAGGAGGCCGGCGAGGGCGTCGCCTTCGACGCGCCGCTGGAACTCAAGGCGTACGGGGCGTGGCTGGCCTGGCCGGTGATCGCGATGATCACCCACCTGGGTCTGACGGCCGGCTTCGGCCCCCGCGACCCGGAACCGGACCCCGCCCCGCAGTGGGGCAAGGACCTCCCGCCCGCGGACTGAGCCGCCGCCCCGCGCGGGCCGCCCACCGCGGTCAGACGCGCGCGATCGGGGCGAGCACCGCCGCCGTCAGCGCGGCGAGGTCGGCGGGGGAGAGTTCGACCTCCAGGCCGCGGCGGCCGGCCGAGACGCAGATCGTGGCGTGGCCGGACGCGGAGGCGTCCAGGACGGTCGGCAGCCGCTTGCGCTGGCCGAGCGGCGAGATGCCGCCGCGCACGTACCCCGTGGTGCGCTCGGCCGCCGCCGGGTCGGCCATCGCCGCCCGCTTGCCGCCCGCCGCGCTCGCCAGCGCCTTGAGGTCCAGCTGCCCGGCGACCGGCACCACGGCGACGGTCAGCGCCCCGTCGACCTCCGCGACCAGCGTCTTGAAGACCCGCTCCGGGGACACGCCCATCGCCTCCGCGGCCTCCTCGCCGTACGAGGGGTGCGCGGGGTCGTGGGTGTAGGAGTGCAGGGTGTACGCCGTGCCGGCCGCGGTCAGGGCGACGGTGGCCGGGGTGCCACCTGCTGCGTGCTTCTTCTTGGCCACGGGGGAGTGCCTTCTCGCGATCAGTTGAGGCTGGTGGGTGCGCGGGTGAGGTCCACCGCGGGCAGGGAGGGCAGGTTGCGGATCAGCGCCGTCTCCGAGCGCAGCAGCCCCAGCTCGATGCGGAGCCGGGCGGCCACGGTCGGCGCCTCCAGGAGGCGCTGGCGCGAGGGGGTGTCCAGGACGGTCGCCGCGGCGACCAGGTAGGAGACCACCGAGGGGTCGTCGGGCAGCTCGGAGGCGCTGGCGAGGGTCCGCTCACTCGCCCCGGCCAGCCGCTTCTGGTACGCCCGGAAGGCCCGCAGGACGCCCTCGGCGAGCGCGCCGGCCCCGTCGCCGTCGTCCTCGGGCAACTCCTCGACCTCGGCGGTCAGGAACGGGCCCGAGGCGTCGAGGGCGTGCAGCCGCACCCGGGTGGTGCCGGTGGCGAGCACCTCGAAGGTGCCGTCCTCGCGCTCCCGGATCGTCGCCGCGTCGGCCACGCAGCCGACCTGGTGGAACGCGAGCAGCGGATCCTCCCCGAAGCCGGCCGCGGGCCCGATGTCGGGCTCGACCGACTCGTCGGGCAGCCCCGGCAGGCTCGGCGCGAGCTGGTGGCCGTCGCGGATCGCGACGACGACGAAGCGCCGGGGGACGTCGGAGTCGTCCGGGGTCTTCAGGAGTTCGCGCATCATGGCGCGATACCGCTCCTCGAAGACGTTCAGCGGCAGCACGAGGCCCGGGAACAGGACCGTGTTGAGGGGGAAGAGCGGGAGACGGGCGGTGGTCACGACGCCGAAGCCTAATCGGCCCGCGCGCGCAGCGGCGTCCGCGTGGCGATCTGGATGCGCACGCCGTCCCGCAGTTCCAGGAACTGGCCCAGCGGGTCGTCGGAGACCGCGTCCCACGGGAAGGACGTCACGCCCGTCCCGAGCAGCCTGATCTGGGTGAGCGCCTCCGGCCAGCGCTCCAGCGCGACCAGCAGGTACGTGAGCAGGTTGCGGACCTCCGCGAGCCGGGGGTCGGCCGGCGGACGCGCCGCGGACAGCGCGATCGCCCGGTCGGCGGCCCGGTGCAGGCGGGCGGCGGGGACCCGCGACCCGGCGGCGGGCGCCCCGGGCAGGAGGCCGGCGAGCGCGGCGCGGGCGGGCAGGGCCTGGATCAGCGAGCCGGGCAGGGCGTCGCCGGCGGCCCGCTCGGCGAAGTCGAGGCAGGCGGCGGCGCCGTGGCCGGCCGCCGCCAGGTAGCGGAGCGCGGCGACGTGGCAGCCGTAGTGGTGGGAGGCCCGGCGTCCGGCCTCGGCCCACACCGCGTCGAACCGCCGCCGCGGGGCGCGGGCGGACCGGGCGTGGTCCAGGGCGACCCGCCAGGGCACCGGGTCGCCGGGGTTCGCCTCCGCCGCGGCCGCCACCAGCGGGCCCGCCGCCCGCAGCAGCTCGACCCGCGCCGGCGATGACAGGGCGCGGTGCACGGCCAGCTCGGCGGCCAGGAGCGCCACGTCGGGGTCGCCGGGCGCGAGCGCCCGCCAGGCGGTGAGCCAGTCGTGCCGCCGCAGCGCGAAGGCGGCGAGCCGCACGGCGTAGCGGTCGCGGTCCTCCCACGCCGCCCGCTCCCGGGTCGCGGCGAGCAGCTCCGCCGCCCCGCCGTGCTCCCCGCGCCCCGCCGCGACGAGCGCGGGCGCGAGCCGCCGGTCGGGGGCGTCGAGGAGCATCTCCTCGTCGGCGGGGAGCCCCTCGGCGAGGCGGGCGGTGTGCCTGATCATCCGCGCGGTGGCGACCAGGGAGCGCAGCAGCGTCATGGTGCGGACCATTGAAGGCCGCGCGGCGCCCGGGGACGGTCAAGGGACGGCAAAGGAACCGGCGCCGCGCCCCGGAGGCGGCGCCTCACCCCTTGCGCAGCAGCCGCGACGCGCCCGCCGCGACCGCCGTCGCGAGCAGCCAGCCCAGGACGATCAGGAACGCCGCCGCCCACTGCCAGGCGGTGCTCAGCCGCCAGTGGCCCTGCTGCCCCAGGTCGATGACCGGGACCAGCAGGTCCAGGGCGTACAGCGGCGGGTTCCAGCCGGGGTTCTCGCCCGGCTTCAGCGGCGGCGGCCCGCCGGGGCCGAAGCGCGCGGCGAGCGCCGCCGCGCCCGCCGCCCAGAGCAGCGCCATCCACAGCGCCGCCCGCCCCGGCTTGTAGCCGTACGCCACGGTCAGGTCCTGCACGTACCCCCACAGCCGCGCGGCCGGGGGCAGCGTCTCGCGGCGGCGGCGCTGCTTGGTGAGCAGCACCGCCCGCGCGTCGGAGTCCTCGCCCTGCGCCCTGAGCACGGCGGCCAGCCGCTCGTACGGCTCGGGCGCGTACTCGGGGGTCGCGTCGGTGACCCAGCCGAGCCGGTCGGCGAGGGTGAAGGGGCCGCGCGGGACCAGCGTCTCGTAGCCGAAGCCGCTGATCTCCAGGCCGCCGGGGCCCGGCCAGCTGCTCAGCCGGTCGACGAGGACGCCGACCCGGGCCCCGGACAGGACCACCGTGCCGCGCTCCGGCCGCTCGCACAGGAACCGCAGCTCGGGGGCCTGGATCCGGCGCAGGGAGACCTGCTGCTCGTCCGCCAGGACGAAGCGGGCCTGCTCCAGGTCGACGGAGTCGCCGAAGCGGCCGTCGTCGAGCCGCACGCCGCCCCGGCACTCGAAGGGGCGGACGCGGGTGCCGCGGGCGGGGGTGTTCATCGAACCGAACAGCGGGGTCGCGCCGGTCGTGACCGAGGACCCCGAGGCGGCGGCGGTCAGGTACAGCGTCCGCCCGACGGTGAGCTGCGGGGCGTTCAGCGCCCGCCGCCCGTAGGGGTTGCGCAGGACCGAGCCGCGCAGCGAGAACGAGCCGCCGATCTGCGCGCCCCGCAGGCTCAGCTCGCCGAACGACTCCAGCAGTTCGGCCTGCAGGTCCTGGCCGACGGTCATGCCGTCGCCCAGGAGGGAGCGCCCCCGCCGGTCGCGGTGCGCCACCAGCTGGTCGAGGAGCAGGTCCGTGCCGATGTGGGCGTCGGAGAGCCGGACGCCGGACCGGATCCGGCAGCGCGGCAGGTGCAGGTCGCCGTCGGTGGTGAGCCGGGCCGCCTCGAGGCGCGGGATCGCGCAATCCACGAGCCGCAGGGTGGTGAACCGGCTCTCCGGCAGCAGCACCTCCTGGTCGAACCGGCACCGCACCAGCTCGACGTACGGCTCGACCCGACCGCCCGCCAGGTCCAGCGAGCCGGTCAGCCGCACCCCGGCCAGCTTGAGCGAGGCGACCCGGCCGGGCAGCGGCGCTGGCCCGTCGAGCAGCAGTCGGCACACCACCCGGGCCCGTACGCTGCGCTGCGCGCCCCAGAGCAGCGCGGAGTGCGGGTCGTCCAGGTCGGCGTCGCCCGCCGACAGGTCGTAGCGGGTGCCGTTGCGGAACGCCTGCCACATGCCCAGCTCGGCGGCGGTCAGGTCCTCCGGCGGCTCCCCGCGCTCACCGCTCGCCATCCGCGCCCCTCTCACCGGCCGCTGTGCGAGCCCCCGTCCGACGCGTCACGCGCGGCCCGCCCGACGCGTCACGCCCCGGTGATACCCGTCCCCGCCGCCCGGAACGCCGCCCGGAACGCGGAGCGTCGGGTATCAGCCACTGATACGGGCGTCCGGGGCGTCCGGGGCGTCTGCGAGAATCGGTACCGTGATCTCACGACTCGACCTGCGCGCCGACGCCCTCGCGGAATTCCCGTCCGGGGCCGCCCTGCGCGCCCTGCTGCCCCGTGCCGACTTCGACGTCTCGGCCGCCCTGGACAAGGTGCGGCCGATCTGCGAGGACGTGCACCATCGCGGGGACGCGGCGCTGATCGAGTACGCCGCCCGGTTCGACGGCGTCGAACTGCGGCAGGTCAGGGTGCCCGCGGAGGCCCTGCGGCAGGCCCTCGCCGAGCTCGACCCGCAGGTCAGGGCGGCGCTGGAGGAGTCGATCCGGCGGGCCCGGATCGTCCACCGCGCCCAGCGCCGCACCACCGAGCGCACCGAGGTCGCCCCCGGCGGCTTCGTGACCGAGAAGTGGGTCCCGGTCGACCGGGTCGGGCTCTACGCGCCCGGCGGCCGGTCCGTCTACCCGTCGTCGGTGGTCATGGACGCGGTCCCGGCCCAGGAGGCCGGCGTGCCCTCCATCGCCCTCGCCTCGCCCGCCCAGAAGGACTTCGGGGGCCTCCCGCACCCCACGATCCTCGCCGCCTGCGCGCTGCTCGGCATCGACGAGGTCTACGCGGCCGGCGGCGCCACCGCCGTCGCGATGTTCGCCCACGGTACGGAGTCCTGCCCGCCGGCCGACATGGTCGCGGGCCCCGGCAACATCTGGGTCGCCGCCGCCAAGCGCTACTTCACCGGGAAGATCGGCATCGACTCCGAGGCCGGCCCGACCGAGATCGCGATCCTCGCCGACGCCACCGCCGACCCGGTGCACGTCGCCGCCGACCTGATCAGCCAGGCCGAGCACGACCCGCTGGCCGCGGCCGTCCTCGTCACCGACTCGCCCGAGCTGGCCGACGCCGTCGACAAGGAGCTGGAGCCGCAGGTCCGCGCCGCCCGGCACCGCGAGGAGCGGATCGCGCCGGCGCTCGCGGGCAAGCAGTCCGCGACCGTCCTCGTCGACTCCGTCGAGGACGGCCTCGCGGTCGTCAACGCCTATGGGGCGGAGCACCTGGAGATCCAGACCGCCGACGCCGCGGCCCTCGCCGAGCGGGTCCGCAACGCGGGCGCGGTCTTCGTCGGCCCCTTCTCGCCGGTCTCGCTCGGCGACTACGCGGCCGGCTCCAACCACGTGCTGCCCACCGGCGGCTGCGCCTGCCACTCCTCCGGGCTCAGCGTGCAGTCCTTCCTGCGCGGCATCCACATCGTCGACTACACCCGTGACGCGCTCGCCGAGATCACCCACCACGTGGTGACGCTCGCGGAGGCGGAGGACCTGCCGGCGCACGGTTCCGCGCTCAAGGCGAGGTTCGGGTGGAAGGTGCCGACCGTATGAGCACAGAGAACTTCGCGGCGGCCGACGTGACCGAGGTCCCCGACCTCACCCTCGACGACCTCCCGATCCGCGACGAGCTCAAGGGCCAGTCCCCGTACGGCGCCCCGCAGCTGGACGTCCCCGTCCGGCTCAACACCAACGAGAACCCCTACCCGCTGCCCGAGCCGCTCGTCGAGCGGATCGCCGAGCGGGTCCGGGAGGCCGCCCGCGGCCTGAACCGCTACCCGGACCGCGACGCCGTCGAGCTGCGCACCGAGCTGGCGAGGTACCTCACCCGCACCTGCGGCCACGAGGTCGGCGCGGCCAACGTCTGGGCGGCCAACGGCTCCAACGAGGTCCTCCAGCAGCTGCTGCAGACCTTCGGCGGCCCCGGCCGCACCGCGATCGGCTTCGAGCCGTCGTACTCGATGCACGCGCTCATCGCGCGCGGCACCGGCACCGGCTGGATCTCCGGCCCGCGCCACGACGACTTCACCATCGACGTGGACGCCGCCTGCGCCTCCATCGCCGCCAACGCCCCGGACGTGGTCTTCGTGACCTCGCCCAACAACCCCACCGGCACCGCCGTCGAGGCCGACACCGTCCTCGCGCTGTACGACGCCGCGCAGGCGGTCGGGCCGACCCTCGTCGTCGTCGACGAGGCGTACGGCGAGTTCAGCCACCACGCCTCGCTGCTGCCGCTGATCGCGGGCCGCCCGCTCATGGTCCTCTCGCGGACCATGTCCAAGGCGTTCGGCGCGGCCGGGCTCCGCCTCGGCTACCTCGCCGCCCACCCGGCGGTCGTCGACGCCGTCCAGCTGGTCCGGCTGCCCTACCACCTGTCGTCCGTCACCCAGGCGACCGCGCTCGCCGCCCTGGAGCACACCGACACGCTCCTCGGGTACGTGCAGCAGCTCAAGGACGAACGGGACCGGATGGTCGCCGCGCTGCGCGGGATCGGCTACGAGGTCACCGAGTCCGACGCCAACTTCATCCAGTTCGGCCGCTTCGAGGACAGCCACACCGTGTGGCAGCGCATCCTCGACCACGGCGTGCTCGTCCGGGACAACGGCGTCCCCGGATGGCTGCGCGTCTCCGTGGGCACCCCGGCCGAGAACGACGCGTTCCTCGAAGCGGTACGCGCGCTGTTCAGGGAAACGCAAGGGGAGATCACCGCATGAGCCGCATCGGACGCGTGGAGCGTACGACCAAGGAGACGTCCGTCGTCGTCGAGATCGACCTCGACGGCACCGGCCGGGTCCAGGTGTCCACGGGCGTGGGCTTCTACGACCACATGCTCGACCAGCTCGGCCGCCACGGCCTGTTCGACCTCACGGTCAAGACCGAGGGCGACCTGCACATCGACAGCCACCACACCATCGAGGACACCGCCCTCGCGCTCGGCGCCGCCTTCAAGCAGGCGCTCGGCGACAAGGTCGGCATCTACCGCTTCGGCAACTGCACCGTCCCGCTGGACGAGTCGCTCGCCCAGGTCACCGTCGACCTCTCCGGCCGCCCCTACCTGGTGCACACCGAGCCGGAGAACATGGCGCCGATGATCGGCTCCTACGACACCACCATGACCCGGCACATCCTGGAGTCGTTCGTCGCCCAGGCGCAGATCGCCCTGCACGTCCACGTCCCCTACGGGCGCAACGCGCACCACATCGTGGAGTGCCAGTTCAAGGCGCTCGCCCGCGCCCTGCGCTACGCCTCCGAGCGCGACCCGCGCGCCGCCGGCATCCTGCCCTCCACGAAGGGCGCGCTGTGACCGGCCTCAGCACCGTCCTGATCGTGGTCGGCCTCTTCCTGGCCGGCGGGGTCTACTCGTTCTGGAAGCAGAAGCTCCCCATGGGCGTCGTCGTCCTGCTCGGCATCGCCTCCGTGATGTGCCTGGTCGCCGGCGTCCTCCGCATCCAAGGGATCTGGGCATGAGCAACCGCAAGAAGGTCGTCGTCTTCGACTACGGCTTCGGGAACATCCGCTCCGCCGAGCGGGCGCTCGCCCGGGTCGGCGCCGACGTCGAGATCACCCGCGACTACGACACCGCGATGAACGCCGACGGACTGCTCGTCCCCGGCGTCGGCGCGTTCTCCGCCTGCATGCGCGGCCTGAAGGAGGCCCGCGGCGACTGGATCGTGGGCCGCCGGCTCTCCGGGGGCCGCCCGGTCATGGGCATCTGCGTCGGCATGCAGATCCTGTTCGAGCGCGGCATCGAGCACGGCGAGGAGACCGCCGGCCTCGACGAGTGGCCCGGCACCGTCGGCCCGCTGAAGGCCGACGTCGTCCCGCACATGGGCTGGAACACCGTCGACGCCCCCGAGGGCACCCAGCTCTTCGCCGGCCTCGACCCGGCCGAGCGCTACTACTTCGTCCACTCCTACGCCGTCCACGACTGGGAGCTGGAGGTGGGCAACCCCAACATCCGCGCCCCCAAGGTCACCTGGGCGACCCACGGCGAGCGGTTCGTCGCCGCCGTGGAGAACGGCGCGCTGTGGGCCACCCAGTTCCACCCCGAGAAGTCCGGCGACGCCGGAGCCCAGCTGCTGACCAACTGGATCGGAACCCTGTGATGTCCCCGAACGTCCTCGAACTCCTCCCCGCCGTCGACGTCCGCGACGGCCAGGCCGTCCGCCTCGTGCACGGCGAGTCCGGCAGCGAGACCTCCTACGGCTCCCCGCTGGAGGCCGCCCTCGCCTGGCAGCGGGCCGGCGCCGAGTGGCTCCACCTGGTCGACCTCGACGCGGCCTTCGGCACGGGCGACAACCGGGCGGTCATCGCCGAGGTCGCCGCGGCGATGGACATCAAGGTCGAGCTCTCCGGCGGCATCCGCGACGACGACACCCTCGCCGCCGCGCTCGCCACCGGCTGCCGCCGCGTCAACCTCGGCACGGCCGCCCTGGAGACCCCCGAGTGGGTCGCCAAGGTCATCGCCGAGCACGGCGACAAGATCGCCGTCGGCCTCGACGTCCGCGGCACCACGCTCCGCGGCCGCGGCTGGACCCGCGACGGCGGCGACCTCTACGAGACGCTCGCCCGGCTGGACTCCGAGGGCTGCGCCCGGTACGTCGTCACCGACATCGCCAAGGACGGCACCCTGCAGGGCCCCAACCTGGAGCTGCTGCGCAACGTCTGCGCCGCCACCGACCGACCCGTCGTCGCCTCCGGCGGCGTCTCCTCCCTCGACGACCTGCGGGCCATCGCCGAGCTGGTGCCGCTCGGCGTCGAGGGCGCGATCGTCGGCAAGGCGCTGTACGCGAAGGCGTTCACGCTCGAAGAGGCGCTGGCGGCCGTCCGATGACCGTCCGCAAGGTGAGCTCGGGCGCGCCCTGGGAGGAGGAGTTCGGCTACTCGCGGGCCGTCGAACTCCCGGGCGGCCTCGTCCTGGTCTCCGGCTGCACCTCCGTCGTCGACGGGGCGATCCAGGCCGGCACCCCCTACGAGCAGGCGGTCAACAGCTTCGGCGTGGCCGTGAAGGCCCTGGAGCAGCTGGGCCTCGGCCGCGAGGACGTCGTGCGCACCCGGATGTACCTCACCCACGCGCGGGACGTGGAGGAGGTCGGCCGGGCGCACAAGGAGCTGTTCGACGCGGTCCGCCCGGCCGCCTCGATGCTCATCGTCTCCGGCTTCGTCGACCCGTCCCTGGTGGTCGAGGTCGAGGTGGAGGCCTACCGCGGCGGCGCGCCGTCGGCGCGCGACGGCGGGGACCCGGAGGCCGGCGCATGAGCGTGTCCGTACGGGTCATCCCCTGCCTCGACGTGGACGCCGGCCGGGTGGTCAAGGGCGTCAACTTCCAGAACCTGCGGGACGCCGGCGACCCGGTCGAGATGGCCAAGGTCTACGACGCCGAGGGCGCGGACGAGCTCACGTTCCTCGACATCACGGCGTCCTCGGGCGACCGCGAGACCACCTACGACGTGGTCCGCAGGACCGCCGAGCAGGTCTTCATCCCGCTGACCGTCGGCGGCGGCGTGCGCACCGCCGAGGACGTCGACAAGCTGCTGCGGGCCGGGGCGGACAAGGTCGGCGTCAACACCGCCGCCATCGCCCGGCCGGAGCTGATCCGCGAGATCGCCGAGCGCTTCGGCCGCCAGGTCCTCGTCCTGTCCGTCGACGCCCGCCGCACGGCCTCCGGCTCCTTCGAGGTCACCACCCACGGCGGCCGCCGGTCCGCCGGGATCGACGCGGTCGAGTGGGCGCACGAGGCGGCCGAGCTCGGCGCGGGCGAGATCCTGCTCAACTCGATGGACGCCGACGGCACCAAGGACGGCTACGACCTGGAGATGATCGAGGCGGTACGGGCGCACGTCTCGGTGCCGGTGATCGCCAGCGGCGGGGCGGGGAAGCTCGACCACTTCGCCCCCGCCGTCGGCGCGGGGGCCGACGCGGTGCTCGCCGCGTCCGTGTTCCACTTCGGCGACCTGAAGATCGGCCAGGTCAAGGACGCGCTGCGGGAGGCCGGGCACCCGGTCCGCTGAGCGGGCTCCGGCGCGGACACCGGTGATACCGCCGATGCCGGGGGCCGGGCGGCCCCCGAGCGTGGCGGTCGTCGGAGGAGGCGGCGGCCCCCTCCCGGAGCGCCGGCGGCCGGTGCTGTGCCGCCGCACAGGGCGCGGCCGCCGTCGCTGGGGCCGCGCCCACCCCTTCGGCCTGCCGCTTCCGGCTCCGTTCACACGGTCGTAACGTGCCGGCGTGACCCCACCTCCGCTCGCGGGCCCCCCGCCCGCCACACCGTTACGGCTGTACGGCAGGAGCGACGAACTGGCCGCCGTGCGGGACCTGTCGGACCGGGTGCGGTACGGCCGCGGCGCGACCCTCGTGGTCGCGGGGCCGCCGGGCCGCGGGCGCACGGGCCTCCTGGCGTACGCCCGGGCCCACCACCGCCGACACGGTCCGGCGGTGGCCACCGGGGCCCGGACGCTCGCCGACGACCTGCGCGCCGTACTCGCCGCGGGCCTCCCGGCACTGCTGAGCGCGGACGACGCCCACACCTGGAGCCCGGCCGCCCGCACGGCGCTCCTCGCGGCGGCCTACCGGCATCCGGTGGCCGTGCTGCTCGCTCTGGACGAGCACACCCCCGCCCCCGTCGGGACGCCCCGCCTCCTCCTCGGCCCGCTGGACGCGGAGGCGGCCGGCGCGCTCCTGGACCGCACGGCCCGGTACCCGCTCGACCCGCTCGTGCGCGCGGACCTGATCGAGCGGGCGGCGGGCAACCCGAAGCGGCTCCTGGCGCTCCTGGCCGGGCTCGGCGCGGACCGGAACGCCGGGCGGGTCGCACGGTTCTCCCGCCCGGCCGGCGCCTCCGGCGGCGCCCCGCACCCCCGGGCGGTCGCCCGCCCGGCCGACGGGCACGCGCTCGCCGACCGCGGTCTGCGGGCGCTGCGGAACGGCCCGGCCGCCGACGCCCGCGAGACCCTGCTCGCCGCCGCCGCGCTGCTCGCCCCGCACGACCCCGGGCGCGCCGCGACGGCGCTGCTCGGCGCGGCCGAGGCCGCCTGGTCGGCCGGTGACCCGGCGGGGTACGCGGACGCCCTCGGCCGCGTACCCGCCACCGCCGGGCGGCCCGACGACGCACGCCACCGGGCGGGCATGACCGCCGTGCTCGCCGGCCGCACCGCGCAGGGCCATGCCCTGCTCCGCAGCTGCCTGGCCGCTGCCGGCGCCGACGACGACCCCGGACGCCTCCTGCGCGCCGCGGGCGCGGCCCTGGTCCTCGGCGAGGTGGACACCGCCTGCCGGACGGGAGCCCGCGCACTCGCCGCCGTGCACGCCCACGGCCCGCTTGAGGCCCTGCCGCGGGCCCTGGAGCGCGTCGCCCACGCCGAGCTGCGCGCCGGCCGCCACTCCGCGGCCCGCGCGCACGCCGTCGAGGGGCTGCGGGCCGCCCGCGGCACCGGGCAGACCAACACCGAGGCGGCCCTGCACGCCGTACTGGCGCTGGCGGCCTCCGTCGAGGGCGACATGGGAGGGTGCGCCGCCCACGCCGCGGCGGCCACCGCCGTGGCCGGCCCGCACGGGCTCGCCCAGACGGCGACGCTCGCGGTCTGGGCGGTGGCGCGGGCGGAGCTGGCGGCCGGGCGGGCGCAGGCGGCGGCGGCACGGCTCGCGCCGCTCGTCGGAACGGGGCCGCGTCGCGGCCACTTCGCGGTGCGGATGGCGGCGGTGCCGTGCTTCGTGGAAGCGGCGGTACGGGCCGGCCGGCCCGCGGAGGCCCGCCCGGCCGTCGAGGAGTTCGCCCGGTGGGCGGCCCGCACCGCCGACCCGCTCGCCCCCGCCCAGCTCGCCCGCTGCCACGCCCTGCTCGCCGCCGACGACCGTACGGCGCGGGCCGCCTTCGGCACGGCCCGCACCTGGCACGACCGCGCCGCCGGCGACTTCGAACGCTCCCGCACCAGGCTGCTCGAAGGGGAGTGGCTGCGCCGCCGCCGGCGCCCCAGGGAGGCTCGCGAGCCGCTGCGGGACGCGCTCGTCGGCTTCGAGCGGGCGGGTGCGGCGGCCTGGGCGGACCGGGCCCGCGGGGAACTGCGGGCGGCGGGGGAGTCGGCGGCCGCTCGGGGCGACGGCGCCGACGCGCCCGGTGCGGCGGCGGCGCTCACCCCGCAGCAGCTGCGCATCGCCCGGCAGGTCGCGGAGGGGGCCACCAACCGCGAGGTCGCCGACCGGCTCTCGGTGAGCCCCCGTACCGTCGACCACCACCTGCGCAACGTCTTCGCGGCGCTCGGGGTGCGGTCGCGGGTCGAACTGGCGCGTCTGCTCGGCGCGGGCGCGTCCGGCTGACACCGCGGCCCGTCCGGCCCGGGCGCGGAGCCGGGGCGCCCGGCCGGACGGGCGGATCGGGGCGGCGAGGTCGGATCGTGATGGGAAGGACATCGCGCGACCCCTAGGTACCGACCGGGCGGTATGCCATCCTGCGGGCGTCGGGCCGACGAGGTCCCGGCCCCCGAGCCGCCCGGTGGAGGACGTCATGCCGCACGTCGCACTGTCCCGCGTCGCCACGCTTCACGAGGTCCCTGCCCACCCCAGGGCGTCCCGGCCGCCGATCCCCCGCTCCCTGCTCGACACCGAGGCCGTCGCCGTCCTGCACCGCGCGGCCCGGGCGCTCCTGCGCGAGCTGCCGCAGCTCACCGACCGGCTGGTCGTCGCGCTCGGGGAGGCGGAGCCGTCGTACGCGGCCGCGATCGCCGCGGACCCCACCGAGATCTGGCACGAGGTGCACGGTTCGCTGCGGCACAGCGTCGGCTCGCTGCTCGGGCCCGGCGAGGCGCGGGCCGACGCCCACCTCGCCTCCACCCGGATCGGCGAGACCCGCGCCGAGCGCGGGCTGCCCCTCGACGCGCTGCTGCACGCCTTCCGGCTCGGCGGCGCGCTGGTGTGGCAGGGGCTGGTCGAGGAGACCACCCGCACCCACCCGGACGACATCCGGCTGCTCGTGCACGTCGCCACCGACGTGTGGAACTTCGTCGACGAGCACTGCGCGGTGGCCGCCGAGGCCTACCGCCGCGCCGAACGCCGGCTCGCCTGGCGGCGGGAGAACCGCGAGCGGCTGCTGCTGGCCGCGCTCCTCGACGGCACGGCCAAGCTCGCCGACCTCGCCGACGCGGCCGCGGTCCTCGCCCTCCCGGAGGACGGCCGGTACGCGGTCCTCGCCCTCGCCACCGGACCCCTCGACCGCCCCCGCAGCGGGTTCGACGCCCTGTCCGCCCTCCCGCCCGGCGCGCGCGTCCTGCGGCGGTCCGGCGCCGAGACGGAGTACGCGCTGCTGCCGCTGCGGGGTGCGGCGGGACGGGCGGCCGAGGACCGGCGCGCCGAGCGCGGGGGCGGGGAGCGGGACGGCCTCGCGCAGGGCCGGGCGGGCGGCGGCCGCGAGGCCGCGGGCGCGGAGCAGGCCGCGCCCGGGTCCGGGGGGCGCGACGGGGAGGAGAGCGAACTCACCTCCGCCGTCGCCGCGTTGGGGCTGCCGCCCGGAGCCCGGGTGGGGGTCAGCCCCGTCGCCGAGGGGCTCACCGGGCTGCCCGCCGCGCGGCGGCTCGCCGACACCGCGCTGCGGACGTGTCCGCGCGGGGGAGGCGCCGTGCTGCTCGACGAGCGGCTGCCCGACGCGCTCGTCGTCTCCTCGCCCGAGCTGGCCGCCGCGCTCGCCGAGCGGGTCCTCGGCCCGCTGCGGGCGCTGGAACCGGTCGAGAGCGGGCTGCTCCTGGACACCGCCGCCGTGTGGCTGGCGACCGGCGGCTCCGCGCGCCACTGCGCCGCCCGGCTCTACTGCCACCGCAACACCGTCCTCAACCGGCTGCGCCGCTTCGAGCAGGTGACCGGCCGCAGCCTCGCACACCCCGCCCAGGCGGTGGAGGTCTCCCTCGCCCTCACCGCCCGCCGGCTCCTCGAACTCCCCTAGGGAACCGTTCCCCCTCGCGGGGGAGGCGCGGCCGCGGGCACGGTCACTAACGTGAGGGGACGCAAGAAACCGGGGGGAGCACCACATGCCGCAGCCGATCGAACTCGCCGCGCTCGACGCCGACTTCGTCCAGGACCCGTATCCCGTCTACGCCGCACTGCGCCGCCGCAGCGCCGTGCACCACGTCCGCTACCCCGGCGGGGAGGAGGCCTACCTGGTCGTCGGCCACGCCGCCGCCCGCGCCGCCCTGACGGAACCGCTGCTCAGCCGCGACTGGATCCGCCACAACCGCCGGCTGGACGGGATCGACCCCGCGGGGCACGGCCCCGTCAGCGCCAGCATGCTCGACAGCGACCCGCCCCACCACACCCGGCTGCGCCGCCTGGTCAGCCGCGCCTTCACCCCCGGCCGGGTCGCCGCCCTCGCCCCCCGCGTCCAGGCGGTCACCGACGAGCTGCTCGACGCCATGCTCGCCGCACCCGACCGCCGCGCCGACCTCGTCGACGCGCTCGCCTTCCCGCTGCCGATGACCGTCATCTGCGAACTCCTCGGCGTCCCCGACCTGGACCGCGCGTCGTTCCGCGCCTGGTCCGCCGAGACCGTCGCCCCCACCTCGCCCGAGAACGGCGCCGCGGCGATCGCCGCCGCCTCCGACTACCTCGCGGAGCTCATCGCCGCCAAGCGCCGCGCGCCGGGCGCGGACCTGCTCAGCGGGCTCATCGAGACCGTCGACGAGGGCGGCGACCGGCTGAGCGAGGGCGAACTCCTGGAAATGGCCTTCCTGCTGCTCGTCGCCGGCCACGAGACGACCGTCAACCTGATCGGCAACGGCGTCCGCGCCCTGTTCCACCACCCCGACCAGCTCGCCGCGCTGCGCGCCGACCCGGACGGGCTGGTCGAGGGCGCGGTGGAGGAGATGCTCCGCTACGACGGCCCCGTCGAGACGGCCACCCCGAGGATCGCCACCGCCGCGCTGGAGATCGACGGCACCCGCATCCCGGCCGGGGCGACCGTGATGGTCGCGCTCGCCGACGCCGACCGCGACCCCGACCGCTTCGCGCGGCCCGACCGCTTCGACGTCCGCCGCGAGACCCGCGGCCACATCGCCTTCGGGCACGGCATCCACTACTGCCTCGGCGCCCCGCTCGCCCGCCTGGAGGGCCGCATCGCGATCCGCACCCTGCTGGCCCGCGCCCCCGGCCTCGCCCCGGACGGGCGGCCCGCCGAATGGATCGGCGGACCGCTCATCCACGGGGTGCGCAGGATCCCGGTCCGCTGGTGACGCCGGACCGCTCCCCTCGGGCCCCGGGGGTGACCGCCCTAGATCCCGAGCTTCGCCCGGTACAGCCGGTCCACCGCGTCCTTGTCGCCCTCCGCCTCGACCCGCGCCTGGTCCTGGCGGCCGAAGGCGAACAGCAGCAGCTCACCCGGCTCGCCGGTGACGGTCACCACCGGGGTGCCGCGGTGCGCCACCGCGGTCTGCCCGTCGGGGCGGCGCAGCACCAGGCCGACCGGCGCCTTGCGGCCGGTCATCCGGGCGGTCCGCTCCAGCCGCGCCCACAGGGCGTCGGCGAAGACCGGGTCGAGCTCGCGGGGCGTCCAGTCCGGCTGGGCCCGGCGCACGTCCTCCGCGTGGACGAAGAACTCCACCGTGTTCGCCGCCTCGTCCACCTGCTTCAGCTGGAACGGCGAGTACTTCGGCGGACCGGTCCTGATGAGCTGGACCAGCTCCTCGTACGGCTTCGCGGCGAACTCGCCCTGCACCCGGTCCAGGCGCGACGCGAGCTGCTTGATCAGCAGACCGGCGGCCGCGTCCTGCCGGCGCTCGCGCACCACGACGTGGGCGGCGAGGTCGCGGGTCGTCCAGCCAGGGCACAGGGTGGGGGCGTCGGGGCCGTTCGCCTCCAACAGATCGGCGAGGATGAGCCTTTCGCGCTTCGCGTGGGTCGACATGCCCGCCAGGGTACGTCCGGGGACCGGACACGACCACGGCGCACCGCGCCCGGCGCGGCACAATGTGCGTATGAGCCGTACGCCCGCACCGTCCAGCCGTCTCGACCCGGCCGTCGCCGCCCGCCTCAAGCGCAGCCCCGACGGCCTGGTCCCCGCCATCGCCCAGCAGTACGACACCGGCGAGGTGCTGATGCTCGGCTGGATGGACGACGAGGCCCTGCACCGCACCCTGACCACCGGCCGGTGCACCTACTGGTCGCGCAGCCGCGGCGAGTACTGGGTCAAGGGCGACACCTCCGGCCACGTCCAGCACGTGAGGTCCGTCGCGCTGGACTGCGACGCCGACACCGTCCTCGTCCAGGTCGACCAGGTCGGCGCCGCCTGCCACACCGGGGCCCGCACCTGCTTCGACGAGGACCGGCTCACCGTCACCACCGACGGCTGACCGGGGCCCGGCGCGGGCCCTAAGCTGCTCGCCATGAATCTGGAGACCTTCCGCAAGCTGGCCGCCGACCGCCGCGTCATCCCCGTCAGCCGCCGGCTGCTCGCCGACGGGGACACCCCCATCGGCCTGTACCGCAAGCTGGCCGGCGAGCGCGAAGGCACCTTCCTCCTGGAGTCCGCCGAGAACGGCAGCGGCTCGCTCGCCTGGTCCCGCTACTCCTTCGTCGGCGTCCGCAGCGCCGCCACCCTCACCGCCCGCGACGGCCGCGCGCACTGGATCGGCACCCCGCCCGTCGGCGTCCCCGTCGACGGCGACCCGCTCGCCACGCTGCGCGCCACCGTCGAGACCCTGCACACCCCGCGCGACCTCGCCGGCGGCCTCCCGCCGTTCACCGGCGGCATGGTCGGCTACCTCGGCTACGACATCGTCCGCCGCCTGGAGGACATCGGCCCCGGCGACCACGACGACCTGCGGCTCCCCGAGCTGACCATGCTCCTCACCAGCGACCTCGCCGTCCTCGACCACTGGGACGGCTCGGTGCTCCTGATCGCCAACGCGATCAACCACAACGACCTCGACACCGGCATCGACGAGGCCTACGCCGACGCCGTCGCCCGCCTCGACGCCATGGAGGCCGACCTCGCCCGCCCCGTCCCCTCCGGCCACGTGGCGCTGCCCGCCGCCGACGCCTCACCCGACTGGGACGCCTCGGTCACCAAGCGGTGGGGCGGCGAGGACTACCAGCGGGCCGTCGAGGACGTGAAGGAGCGCATCCGGGCCGGCGAGGCGTTCCAGGTCGTGCCCTCCCAGCGCTTCGAGACGCCCTGCACGGCCTCGGCGCTGGACGTCTACCGGGTGCTGCGGGCCACCAACCCCTCGCCGTACATGTACCTCTTCCGGTTCGAGGGCTTCGACGTCGTCGGCTCCAGCCCGGAGGCGCTGGTCAAGGTCGAGGACGGGCACGCGATGGTGCACCCCATCGCCGGCACCCGGCACCGCGGCGCCACCCCGCAGGAGGACCAGGCGCTCGCCGAGGAGCTGCTCGCCGACCCCAAGGAGCGGGCCGAGCACCTGATGCTCGTCGACCTCGGCCGCAACGACCTCGGCCGGGTCTGCGAACCGGGCTCGGTCGAGGTCGTCGACTTCATGTCGGTCGAGCGCTACAGCCACGTCATGCACATCGTGTCCACCGTCACCGGGCGGGTCGCCGAGGGCCGCACCGCCTTCGACGTGCTCACCGCCTGCTTCCCCGCCGGCACCCTCTCCGGCGCCCCGAAGCCGCGCGCGATGAGAATCATCGACGAGCTGGAGCCCGCCCGCCGCGGCCTGTACGGCGGCTGCGTCGGCTACCTGGACTTCGCCGGCGACTCCGACACCGCCATCGCCATCCGCACCGCCCTGCTGCGCGACGGGACCGCGTTCGTGCAGGCCGGGGCGGGGGTCGTCGCCGACTCCGACCCGGTCTCGGAGGACACCGAGTGCCGCAACAAGGCCGCCGCCGTGCTGCGCGCGGTGCACACCGCGAACCGCCTCGGCGGCTAGCCGGGGGGTGGGGGATAGTGGAGGGGTGAGTGCCGTACCCCAGCCCCGAGCCGAATCCCCCGACCGCGCCGACGCCCCGGCGCCCGACAGCCGGGGCAGCAGGCGCAGCCTGGCCGCCGCCCTGCTGCTCGGCGCGGTCGGCGCGACCGTCGTCCTCATCGCCTCCCGGCAGACCTGGGCCGAGGGCCGCGCCGCGATACCCGGCGGCTCGCTGCCGCAGAGCGTCAGCGGCGGCGACGTCACCGGCGCGCCGGCCGCGCTCGCGATCGTCGGCCTCGCCGCCCTCGTCGCCGTCTTCGCCGTGCGCCGCACCGGCCGCGTCCTCGTCTCCGCGCTGCTCGCCCTCAGCGGCGCGGGCATCGTCCTGGCCGCCGCGCTCGGCGCCTCGGACACCTCCGCGCTCGACGAGAAGGCCGCGACGGTCTCCGGCGACCCCTCGGCGACGATCGACGCGCTGAGCCGCACTCCGTGGCCGTGGGTGGTGGTCGGCGGCGGCGTCCTGATCCTGCTCGCCGGTCTGCTCGCCCTGCGCCACGGCCGCTCCTGGCCCTCCATGGGCGGCCGCTACGAGCGCGACGGCAGCCCCCGCGCCAGCCGGGCGCGGGCGCCGCGCGACCCCGAGCGCCCCGAGGAGATGTGGAAGGCGCTCGACCGCGGCGAGGACCCGACCGGCGGGGCCCCCGCCGGCGACCGGCCCGTGTGAGGTCCCCCACCCCGGCGATGACCACGCCCTCGGGTGCGGGACAATGGGGTCGCGCCTGGTGTGTCGCTGCGACCGCGATACCGCGAATCGGCGCGCTACCGCGAAGAGGAGTACACATGTCGGGCAACAGTCACGGCCACACCCCGGCCGCGTGGACGGGCGTCACCATCGCGTTCATCGGGTTCTGCATCTCCGGTGTCTTCATGGTCCTGAACCAGCCCGTCCTGTTCTGGCTCGGCCTGGTCGTGGTCCTGCTCGGCGGTCTGGTGGGCTGGGGCATGGCGGCCGCGGGCATGGGCATGCCCAAGGAGCCGCACGACCCCGTGACGAAGAAGAACCAGGGCGAGCCCGAGGCCAAGGTGATCGCGCAGGCCCAGACCGAGGCGCGGGAGCCGCAGCCGCAGAGCTGAACCCCGTACGGGACACCCGCGGGAAGGGCGCGACCGGTCACCGGT
>NZ_JBHWZH010000069.1:0-31349 GCF_042728285.1 Streptomyces sp. NPDC060194
GGCCGGGGAGACCCCGGCCCGCCGCCGTCGTCACGCTGTCAGGCCGTCATGCCCTTGCTCAGGCGACCGAGCGGAAAGCGGGGAGGTAGCCGCCGGACTGGCCGGCCTCCTTGGGGTGGTAGGAGTGGTAGACCGGGACGGCGACGCTGTGCAACCAGGAGTCGGACGAGCAGATCTCGTGGTTGGTGAACTCGTCGACGACGCTGGAGTAGGTGAAGCCCGCGTTGGCGGCGGCCTTGGCGATGACGGAGTTCAGGGTGTCGGAGCCGCGGTTGATCGCGGCGCGCTCGTTCTCGGTGAGGCCGACGATGCAGTTGCCGCTCAGCTTGTAGAAGCGCGGGTAGCCGAGGACGACGACGTGGGCGCGTGAGGCGCGGCTGCGGATGTCGGTGTAGAGGCCGGCCAGGCTGCCGGGGAGCGGCCCGTTCATCTTGCTGATCGCGGTGTTGACCGCGGAGACGCAGGTGGCCTCGGACTGGAGCACGCAGGTCTGCATGACGTCGGCGAACCCGACGTCGTTGCCGCCCGCGGTCACGCTGACGAGCGTCGTCGCCCCGCTCAGCGCACCGAGCTGACCGCTGCGGACGGTGCCGCTGGTGGCGCCAGAGCACGCCTGGAAGGAGAAGGAGGCGGGGGCGTTCGACGCGGCCCACAGCGCGGGATAGGACTTGCTGCTCCGGCGGCAGTCACCGCTGTCCGAGTAGTAGCTGCCCGCGCCGACTCCCGAGGAGTAGGAGTCCCCGAGGGCGACGTAGTTGTCGCCAGCGGCCGCGGCCGGCTGGGCGACGCCGAGGGCCGTCGCGGCGACGGCGAGAGCGGTGGTGGCAGAGAGGACGATTCTTCGCCAGAGCATGCCGATCAACCCCAAATCCGATGTCAGGGAAGGGTGTTACAGGAAGGTTTCACTGTGGTGCGGGTCACTTGTAGCACCACGGAATACCGGCGAGTAGTCCCCCGGACGGAGATCGTCCCATATGGACGCATGTTTATTTTCTGCGCGCGTAGACTCGCCCCGTTTGTCACCTCGTCCAAGGCGAAACAACGAGCCCCCTCCGTCGTAACGGAAGGGGCTCGTGGTGAGGTTCGCGCCGGTCAGCTCGCGCGGAATCGATTACGCGGAAGGAGTCAGACGGAGACTCAGCGTGGCGAACGGGGCGAGCTGCCACACGCTTTCGGCCGCCCCCTGCCGGACCGCCGGCTCACCCGTCGGACGCTCGTCCAGACGGACCGGGGTGAGCACCGCGCCCTCCGGCGCGTGCACCCGCGCCTCGACCGCGGCCGAGGTCGGGTTGGTGAGGCGCAGGACGACCCCGTCACCGTCCTCCGCGGGCTTCAGGACGCCGAGGAGGGCGCCGTCGGCGCGGACCGCCCCGGCGGCCGGCGCGGCGGTGCGGCCCGGCCGCACCTGCCAGGCGCGCAGCGGTGTGCGGAACGCGGCCGAGCGGTGCGCGAGTTGCGCGTCGGTGGCCACGTCCGCGCCCAGTGCGAGCGCGAGTTCGAAGCGCTGCGGACCCTGGCACTGCGCCTCGGGCGTGGGCAGCATCGGCCCGGCCCCGGTGGTGCGGCTGCGCAGGTCGAACCGGGAGAGCCAGCCGACGGCCCGCAGGAGGGTGACGACGAGCTCCTGGTCGGCCCCGGAGGCCGTCTCCCCGGCCCCCAGCGCCCGCATCTCCGGCAGCCCGGGCGCGAACACCGCCGTGCGGTCCGCGCCGCGTCCGACCGCTCCGAGCGCCTGCACGGGCGCCGAGCCGCAGACGGCCTCGTGGCCGCGCTCGGTCGGCAGCGGGCCGAGGTCGGGCCGGACCGGGCGCTCGATCAGGCTCCACTGCCCGTCGCCGGTCCACGTCTGCGCCCCGCGCGCGGTGGGCGCGTGGAACCGCAGCCGGTGGTCCCGGACGGTGTTGTCGAGCGCGATGTCCCAGCGAAGGAGCGGGTCGCCGTGCCAGTGCGCGACCTCGATCCGGACCGGGACGGCCACGGTCTCCTCGTCCCGGCCGGAGCGGTCGGCGGTGAGGCCGGCCGGCAGGTCGAGGACGGCGTCCAGCTCGAGGACCGTGCGCACGGCGGAGGTGCGCTTGCGGGAGCCCACCAGCCGCGCGGTGACCGTGCGGTCGCGGACCGGCGGGTCGTAGTTGTAGGTGTCGCCGCTGTCGCCACCGTCGGTGAGCAGGCCGAGGCCCGCCAGCTCCGAGCCGTCCGCGCGGGTCAGGGTGAGCGAGGCGTCGTCGGCCGCGGTCAGCCGGCCCCCGCCGGGCGCGGGGATCGAACGCCCGGTCTCCGTGGAGGCGTGGGCGTCGGGCGACGGGGTGTCGCCCAGGGTGACGCGCAGGACCGTGCGCCCGAGGCCGTCGACGGTCGGGGACGTGAAGCGCAGCCGGTGGCGCAGCGCCGGGCGGGAGTCGGGCAGCAGGTCGAGGTCCGCCTCGAAGGCGGTCTCGGCGCCCAGCGTCTCGGCCTCGAAGGGGACGGGCGTGCCGTCCGGGGCGGTGAGCGCGACCGGGTGCCGGTCGGGCGCGGTGAGCAGGTCGACGGTGACGGGGCCGCCGGCGGCGTCCGCGTGCGGGTTGAGGACGGCGAGGTCGGCGTGGTCGCGGACCGGGTCGCCGTAGGCGCGCACGTCGAGGCCGGAGGCGAGCAGCGCGCGGCTGACGACGTGTTCGCCGAGCTGTCGGACCCGGTCGTATCGGACCGCGTTCTCGCGGTGCACCTCGTCCACGCTGCACCCGCACAGCGAGTCGTGCGGGGCGTTGCGGAGCAGCAGCTCCCAGGCGTGGTCGAGGTCCGCGCGCAGGGTGGCGTCGTGCGGGGCGTGCAGGGCGAGGGCGGGCTCGGCCCAGCGCTCCAGGAGGTTCTGGGCGGCGGCGTTGGCCTGCTTGAGGTAGGTGCGGGCGGAGAGCGTGCCCGGCAGGATGAACGTCAGGTAGCCGGCGGGCTCGCGCAGTTCGCCCTCGACGAGCGGCAGCGGCTCGCCCTCCGCGGTGCGGGCCTCGGCGGCCGCGCGGGCGGCGGCGAAGAAGTCCTCCAGGGTGCTCTCGCGCAGCACCGCGCCGGTGGCCTCCGCGCCGGGCGCGGCGTCGCGGATGCGGGCGCCGGGGCCCGTCGGGGCGAGGTGGTCGCCGCCGTTCATCAGCAGCCAGGGGCCGTCCGGGAGCCGCTTGTGCTCGCCGGCGAGGTAGTCGCCGAGCCGGGTGGCGGCCGTGGAGGCGTCGTCGGTGGCGGTGCCGGCGTAGGCGGTGGAGTCGTCCTTCGCCTCGGCCTCGGCGTCCGGCCACAGCACCTCCGCGCCGTGGTAGCCCTGGTTGACGGCGAAGACCTCCGAGCCGTCGGGCGAGCGCCAGCGGAAGCGGGCCACGCCGTCGGGGGCGCCGCGCCAGATCAGCGCGGTGTCCATGCCGAAGCCGTTGAGCAGGCGCGGCAGGTCGGCGGGGTGCCCGAAGGCGTCGGGCGAGTAGCCGACGCCGGCCAGGGTGCCGGTCGCGGAGGCGTGGCGGCGGGCGGTGAGCAGGTTGCGGACCAGGTTCTCGCCGGAGACCAGCTGGTTGTCGGCGAGGACGTGCCACGGGCCGAGGGTGAGCCGGCCGGCGCGGGCGTGGGCGCGCAGCCGCTCGGCGAGGTCGGGGCGCAGCGCCTCGACGTCCGCGAGGACGATCGTCTGCCCGTCGAGGTGGAACGCCTGCATGCGGCCGTCGTCCAGCTCCTCGCAGACGCGGCCCGCGAGCTCGACGAGCCGGGCGCGGAAGGACTCGAACGGGCGGTACCACTCGCGGTCCCAGTGGACGTGGGTGACGACGTGGCACTCGGGTGCGGTGGTCATGCGGAGGGCTCCTGTGCGGGGTGGGCCGCCGAACGGACGGACTGCTCGCGGACGGTGGCCGCGAAGCGCTGGGTGATGGAGGTGGGGCGGGTGATCGCCCCGCCGACGACGACGGCGTGCGCGCCGAGGCCGAGCGCGTGCGCGGCCTCGTCGGGGGTGCCGATGCGGCCCTCGGCGATCAGGGGGACGGTGAGGGCGGGGGCGAGGGAGGCGATCAGCGCGAAGTCGGGGCCGTTCCGGACGGCGCTGTGCTCGGTGTACCCGGACAGCGTCGTGGCGACGGCGTCCGCGCCCGCCGCCTCGGCGGCCAGGCCCTCCTCGTGGGTGGAGACGTCGGCGAGGACGCCGATGCCGAGCCGGTGCAGGGCGGCGATCGTCTCGGCGAGGGTCAGGCCGTCGCCGCGGGGGCGCGCGGTGGCGTCGAGCGCGACGAGGTCCGCGCCCGCCTCCGCGATCCGTCTGGCGTGCCGAAGCGTCGGGGTGATGTAGACGCCGCTCTCGCCGTCCTTCCACAGCCCGATCACGGGTACGGCGACGGCCTGGCGGACGGCCTCGACGTCCTCGGGCGAGTTGATGCGGACGGCGGCGGCCCCGCCCTCGACCGCGGCCTGCGCCATCCGGGCCATGATCTGCGACCCGTGCAGCGCCTCCCCGGGCAGGGCCTGGCAGGAGACGATCAACGATCCGGCCAGCTCGTGCAGTGCGGCGGCGGTCCGGGCGGGCCGGGGGGCTCGGGTGGAGGACACCGGGTCCCTTTCGGTGGTAGCGGTCGGGTGTGCGGGGGCGGCGGTGTCAGACACGGGCACCGCCTGCGGTGGGAGCGGCCTGGTCGAGGGCGCGCTGCACGAGGGCGACGGCGAGGTCGCCCCAACTCATGTGCCAGGTGGTCGGGTCGAGGTCCGCGAACACGGACTCCGGCTCGCCGAGCAGGCGCGCCGCGGCCTCGTGCAGCGCCTGCCGCTCCTCGGCGTCCGCCGACTCCTGCGGCCTGACGTCGAGTTCGGCGGCGCGGCGGCCGCGCAACGCGCCTGCGGCGGCGAGCAGTTGGACGGCCGTGAAGCGCGGGTCGCCCGGCGGGACGTCGAGGGTCCAGGCGATCGGCACCCCGTCGCCCGTCAACCGGGCCTGCAGGCGCGTCAGTTCGCGCCGGTCGCCGACGATCTCGGCCGGGGCGAGCGAGCGGTCGCAGGACTGCGCGGCCAGTGCGCCGGCCGCCTCGCCGACGGCCCACTCGCCCTGGTGCACGCGGTAGGCGGAGGCGGCGACCTGGGTGGCGGCGAGGTTCTTCGCCGCCGCGAGCAGGTTGCCGGGCTCCCGCGCGACGAGCGCGGAGAGCGGCACCTGGAACGGCGCGGTGGGCGCGTAGGCGCTCGCGGGGCGGCCGATCCGGCTGTGCAGGTCCATGTGGTACATCGCGAGCCCGCCGGAGTCCGGCCGGTTCGCCGCCCGGGCGAGGCCCGGAACGGGCTCCAGGTCCTGCTGGCGGACCGGGCTCGCGGTCCGCAGCCGGCGCGACTCCCGCAGGTAGGGCTCCTCGGCGTACCCGTCGGCCGTGCCCGCGACCTCGGGGGCGAGCGTCAGACCGGGGTAGCCGCGGCCCCTGCCGTCGTCGCGCGGACACTCCGTGCGCAGCCAGTGCAGGAACGCCGCCGAAAGCGCCTTGGCCTGGTCGTACGCCTCCTGCGGGTGGTCGATCGACGAGCGGTCGGCGTAGTCGTTGCCCGCCCAGTTGATCAGCGCGGCGTCCCGGCCGCCGAGCACCGCGCCCTCGCGCAGCCGGCGGTAGGTCCAGAACGGCAGGTGGCCGTCGGGGCCGTGTTCGAACATGCGGTAGCGGTGCTTCCGGTCGTCCCAGCCGGCGATCTCCAGGGTGAACGGCTGGGCGTCGCGCCAGAGTTCGTAACCCTCGGGGGCCGGACCGGTGACCGGGCGGGCGTCGGCCTCCTCGTCGTGCTCGACGACGAAGCCGACCGTGCAGGACTGCACCGCGCCCGGCTGCGGGCCGCCGGGCAGGGCGAGCGGCTCCCCGTACGCGTCGCGGCCCTCGGAGCCGACGACCCAGGGGGCGCCGGCGAGCGGCAGCAGGTCGCCGGCCTCGGTGGCGTCGCAGAAGACGTCGGCGACGAGGTCCGTCGCCGCGCCGTCGCCCCGCCGCAGCCGGACGGACGCCAGCCGGCCGTCCTCCCGCCGCGCCGCGACCGGGACGAGGCCGCGCAGCACGGTGAGCCGGCCCGCGTCCACCTGCGGCGCGAGCAGCTCCTCGATCGCCGCCTCCGCGGCCGACGGCTCGCAGCACACCCGGCTCACCCAGCCGCCGCCGGGGTTCGCGACCCCGTCGTAGCGTGCGCGGATCAGGTCGCGGAACGCCCGGTAGGACGCGGAGACCCCGCCGGTCTCGACGTGCGGGTGCTCGTCGAGCGCCGGCACCAGCTGCGTCGTCGCCTGGCCGCCGAGGCGGTCGAACCGGGCGGCGAGGACCACCCGGCGCCCGGCCCGCGCGGCGGCGAGCGCTGCGGCGACGGCCCCGAGGCCGGATCCGATGACGGCGACGTCGGCGTGGACGGCGGGCGTGGTCGTGCTCATGCGGTGGGCTCCTCAACGGGCCGGTGGGCGGCGGTGCGGACGTCGAAGTCGACTTCGAAGGTGCGGTGCCAGGGGAGGTGGACGGAGGCGGGGTCGAGGTGCGCCCCGAAGCCCGGGAGTCGGCGGGCGTACGCGTCGAGACCGGCGGCCAGCCGGGCGCGGACGGGGTGGTCCGCGGGGACGTGGTCGTGGCGTCCGGGCACGCTGCCCAGTTCGGCGCGGGCCTCGGCGCGCAGCCGCGTCATGTAGCCGTGGTCCTCCGTGAACCGGTGCGCGAGCAGGTCCAGATGGGCGCGTTCGTCGAACCGGCCGGCCCGCCGCGCGGCGACGGCGGTCACCGCGTGCGCGACGACCGTCCCCAGCGTGTTGCCGGCCGTGTTCCAGCCCGCGTACGCGGTGAGCCGGTGGGCGGTCCCCGTCCGCAGCAGCGCGTCGGCCAGCAGCGGGTCCGAGCCGTTCGGCTGCGCGCAGTCCGCGACCGCGACGGCGCGGCCGGCCCGTACGTACGCGGCGGCGCGGTCGGCGAGCGCCCGCGCGGTGCGCTCGGCCGCCGTGTGGCGCTTCGTGAGCGGGCCCGCGGCCCAGTCGCCGTCGCCGTCCGGGGTGTGCACCAGCAGCACCAGGTCCGCGTCGGCGTCCCCCGCGTGGACGACCGCCCCGCACGCCTCCACCTGGCCTGCGGCCGTCCGCCCGACGGGGATGTTCTCGTACGGCGCGACCCGGTCGAGTCCGCTCGCGTCCACCGCCTCGATCGTCACGGTCACGGGTCCGGCGTCCAGCAGGCCCAGCAGCGTGCGCGCGACCAGCGTCGACGTCGCCTCGTCCGCACCCGGGCGCACGGCGACCCGCGCGTCCGCCTCCAACCGGGTCCGCCAGAAGCCCAGTTGACGCAGCTCCGCCGTCGCCACCGCCCACGGGGCCGTGTCGTCCGCCCCCACCACCAGGCTCTCCAGCACGCCCTCCGCGGCGAGTTCCAGCGCGGTCAGGTTCAGGGCGTGGTTGCGCAGCCTGCGCCGCGCGAAGTCCGCCCGGATCTCCGGTGGAACGGCCTCCCTGGCCGCGGTCAGGCCGTCCGGCTCGCCCCACTCCTCCGCGCGGTGCAGCGCGGCGGACAGCCGGTGCAGCGCGGGGCCGTGCGGGTCCCAGTACGCCGGCTCCTCCATCGCGTCCGGCGAGTCCGGCGTCCGCGTGATCAGCGTGACCCCGTGCACGGGTGCGGCGATCCCCCGCAGCACCTCCCACCGCGCGGCGACCTGCGCCACCGTCGTCGCCTGCGTCCGCGACGCGATCAGCCCGCCGTGCCCCAGCGTCTCCAGGCTCACCACGGCGGCGTCCGCGCGCTCCGCGGCCTTCCTGAGCCACTCCCCCAGCCCCTCCGCGTCCCCCGGCTCCCGCAACCGCGGCATCAGCCCGGCCGGCGGCACCAACGCCGTCGCCCCGGCCACGGCGGCGATCTGCGTGGGGAGGCGGGAGCAGGCGGGACGGTCGTCGAGGGGGAGGAGGGCGATGGTGTGCACGGGGGGTGCCTCAGCTTTCAGCGGTTCGTTCGGGCCAACTGGCGTTGGAGGGCTCGGCGCGCAGGGGGCGGCGCCCTTCACCCGGCAAGGACTCGGCCCGGCGGGCGGGCGACGGCCCAGAAGAATCAGCCCGGCCGGCGTGAGAAGGCCCGAAAGAACCAGCCCGGCCGGCGATTGAGGCCACCGGCCGGAGGCCGGTATCCGCGGCGGAGCCGCGACGGGGGTCCGGGGGCGGAGCCCCCAGGGGTTCCGGGTGCCTCCGAGGCCGCCTCACCGCGCGCCCCGAGGGGTGAGGGACGCCGCGCCGAGGAGGACCGCGTCGGAGCCGAGCGCGGCGGGGACGACGGGGACGGAACGCAGCAGGGGGAGCGTGCTCGCGGCGAGGGAGGCGCGGAGGGCCTCCTCGTACCAGGGGCCCGCGTGCAGGACGCCGCCGGCGAGGACGACGACGTCGGGGTCGAGCGTGCTGACGACGCCGGCGAGGGCCTCACCGAGCGCCGCACCGCCGCGGCGGAGGACGTCACGCGCGGCAAGCGAACCGCCGGAGGCCTCCGCGGCGACGGCCCGCAGATCGCGTTCCCCCGCGAGCGCGGCCATCGCGGGCCCGGAGGCGACCGCCTCCACGTGCCCGCGTACCCCGCACGGGCACAGGAGCCCCTCGGCCGCCGCGACCGGCACGTGCCCGAGATGCCCCGCGGCCCCGCGTCCGCCCCGTACGACCGCCCCGTCGACGGCGACCGCGCCCCCGATGCCCGTACCGGCCATGACGGCGACCGCGCCGCGCGCGCCCCGTGCGGCCCCCGCGGCCAACTCCCCCGCGAGGAACGCCTGGACGTCGCCGAGCAGCACCGCCGGCACCCCGAGCGCGTCCTCCAGGAGCGCGGAGAGGGGTGTGCCCGCCCACCCCGGCAGCGCATCGGTCGCGGAGGCGATGGTGCGCCCGTCGCGCGCGACGACCCCGGCCGTCCCGACGCCGACCCCGGCCAGCCGCCCCCCGAGGGCGGCCGGCTCGGCGAGCGCCTGCCCGGCGAGTTCGAGGACGCCGGCGACGACGGCCGCGGCGCCCTCGGCGGCGGGGGTGGGAGCCGTCGCCCGGGCGAGTACCGCGTCGCCCTCGCCGAAGACGGCGACGGCGGTCTTCGTCCCCCCGATGTCGACCCCGAGCCGCAGCCCCGGGCCGCCGGACGGCCGGGCGCCGGAGCCCGCCGCGGCGATCGCGGCGGCCGCCCGGACGGACAGGGTGGGACCGGCCGCGCCCGACCGGGTGGTGCGCGTGCTCATGTCCGCCGCTCCCGGCTGATCGTCAGGCGGTAGTCGTAGCGGTCCGCCCGGTAGAGGCTGACCGCGCGCTCGACGGCCCGCCCCCGGATGTCCCGGGTGACGCGCTCGACGAGCAGCGCGGGGAACTGCGGCGGCACCCCGAGCAGCGCGGCCTCGCGCGGGCCGACGACGGTCGCGCGGATCGTCTGGTCGGCGGTCTCGGGCGCGGCGCCGGCCCGCTCCAGCCAGCCGTACAGGCTCTCGGGCTCGCCGTGCTCGACGAGCCCGGGGACGAGCGCCTCCGGCAGCCAGACGTTCTCCAGGCACATCGGCTCGTCGTCGGCCGTCCGCAGCCGCTCCAGGTGGACGACCGGCGTGCCGGGGACGAGGAACAGGTCGCGGGCGCAGTCGACGTCGGCCTCGGTGCGCTCCAGGACGAGCAGCCGGCTGTCGGGGACCATCCGCCGGCTGCGGATGTCCTCGGAGAACGAGGTCAGGTGCAGCGACTTGCTGATGGTGGCCGGGTCGGCGACGAACGTCCCCGCCCCCTGCACCCGGTAGACGCGCCCCTCCTGGGTGAGCCGCTCGACGGCGCGCCGCACCGTCATCCGGCTGACCGAGTACCGCTGCATCAGGTCGCGTTCGCTCGGCAGCGCGTCGTGCGGGGCGAGCCCGTCGTCGATCAGCGCGGTGAGCGCGGTGCGCAGCGCCTCGTGCTTCGGCTCGCGCCCGTCCGGCGCGCCCGCGCCCGGACCGCCGTCCGCGGCGACGCCGTTGTCCGTCCCCGTACCGGTGCTCATCCCTTGACCGCCCCTTCGCCCACGCCTCGGAAGAAGAACCGCTGCAGCGTGAAGAAGAGAACCAGCAGCGGAACCACCGCAATCATGGTGCCCGCCGCCACGACCCGCTGGTCATTGGTGAACGTGCCGGAGAGGTACTGGATCCCCACGGTGAGCGTGTAGTTCTCCGGGTCGCTGAGGACGATCAGCGGCCACAGGAAGTCGTCCCACGCGAAGACGAAGCTGAAGATCGCGACGACCGCGATCGTCCCCTTCACCGACGGGAGCGCGATCCGCCAGTACCGCTGCCACTCCCCGCAGCCGTCGAGGATCGCCGCCTCCTCCAGCTCCTTCGGCAGCCCGAGGAACGCGTTGCGGAAGAGCAGGATCGACAGGCCGGTCGCGGCCATCGGCAGCATCACCCCGACGAGGGTGTCGTTGAGCCTGAGCGAGCGCATCATCAGGAACTCCGAGACCATGATGGACTCGAACGGGATGATCATCGTCGCGAGGAAGATCCCGAACGCGATCTTCCGCCCGCGGAACTCCATCCGCGCCAGCGCGTACCCCGCGAGCGACCCGAACAGGCAGTTCGTCGTCGCACAACCCACCGCCACGAGCAGCGAGTTGAACGCGTAGGAGAACACCGGGACGGTGTCCGCCGCCTTCGCGTAGTGCTCCAGCGTCGGGTGGCTCGGCAGGAGTTGCGGCGGGTAGCCGAAGACGCTCTCGCCGGCCCCCTTCAGCGACGTCGACAGCTGCCACAGGAACGGGCCGACGGTGACGACGAGCACGAGCAGCAGCAGGACGTACCGCACCCCCGTGCCGCCGGCGGCGCGCAGCCGCAGCGCGCGCGGCCGGGGGGTGACCGGGGCCGGCGGCCGGTCGGTGCTCTTCGCCGCGGGACGTACCGCGGCGGCCGGCGGGTTCGTGGTGGGCGCGCTCATGCCTGCTGCTCCCGGGAGTTGAGACGGGTGACGAACACGGACAGGCCCAGCGTGCCGAGGAACAGCGCGAGGCTCATCGCGGAGGCGTAGCCCGCCTCACCGCTCAGGCCGAGGCCCGCCTCGCGGATGGTGTAGACGATCGTGCGGGCCTCCCCGCCGGGTCCCGCGCTGCCGTCGCTGAGGGTGTAGACCTCCGCGAACACCTTCGCCGAGGCGATCGCCGACAGCGTCGCGACCAGCACCATCGTCGGCCGCAGCAGCGGCACGGTCACGCTCATGAACCGGCGCACGGCCCCGGCCCCGTCGACCTCCGCGGCCTCCAGGAGCGACCTGGGGACGTTCGCCAGGGCGGCCAGGTACACCACCATGTAGTAGCCGAGCCCCTTCCACACCGTCATCGCCATCGCGCTGAACAGCAGCAGCGTCGAGTCCGTCAGGAACGGCACCGGCTCGGCGACCACCTTCAGCCCCCGCAGCATCGAGTTGACCAGCCCGTCGCTCGACAGCAGCCACGACCAGATCAGCCCCGCCACCACCATCGACGCCACCACCGGCGAGTAGAACACCGCCCGGAAGAACCCGACCCCGGCGATCCTCTTCTGCACCAGCACCGCGACCAGCAGCGGCAGCACCACCATCAGCGGCACCACCACCACGACGTACAGCGCGGTGTTGCGCACCGACAGCCAGAACTCGCTGTCGTGCAGCAGCCGTTCGTAGTTCGCGAGCCCCGTGAACTGGCCCCCGCCCAGCGTGCTCGCATCGGTGAACGACAACACCACGGTGTTGCTGAACGGAACGATGAAGAAGGTCACCGCGATGGCGAGCGCAGGAGCGAGGAACAGCCAGGGGGCGTACCAGCGTCGGCCGGTCACGGGGTCCTCCTTGGGTAGGTGGGACTTCAGCGCCGCACGTTCTCGGCGTGCAGCGGCAAAAAACATCAGCCCGGCCGGCGATCGAGGCCGCGCGGCCGTAGGCCGTGCACGCGCCGAAGGCGCACAGCAGGGGGCGAAGCCCCCGCCCCACTCAGGGGCGAGGGCTGCTCACCGGGTCAGCCGGTGATCTGGTTCGCCGCCTCGACCGCCTGGTCGAGCGCCTTCTGCGGGGCGAGCTTCCCCTGCAGGGCCAACTGCACCTTGGCGACGACCGCCTTGGTGACCCGCTCGTCGTACTGCACCGGCACCAGGTTCTCGCCCTTGGCGATCTGCTCCGCCGAGATCTTCCGCGCCTGCGCCTCCGCGGACCCGTCACCGGCCTCCGTGAAGTACGGGTCCTTCAGCGCCTCGGACACCGACGGCAGCACCGTCACGATCTTCGAGAACGCCAGCTGGTTCTCCGCGTTCGCCATGTACGTCGCGAACGACACCGCCGCCGCCTGGTTCTTGCTCGACTTCGGCACGAGCAGCCCCATGACGGACATGTTCGTCGCCCCGGACGTGCCGGTGATCTGCGGACCGACCCCCGTCGCCTCGGCGATCTTCGGGGCGTTCTCCTTGATGATCGTCAGGAAGTTCGGCCCCGACGGCAGGACGCCGATCTGACCGGCCTGGTACGCCTCGGTCGCCTTGCTGTGGTTCTGCGTGAGCGAGTCCTTGGGGAACACGCCCTTCTTGTACGCGTCGGCCAGCTTGCCGAGGTACGCCGCCGCCTCGGGCGTGTTGAAGGTCCACTTCTTGCCCGACTCGTCGAGCAGCGGCACACCCTGCTTGGCGAGGTCCGCGATGAAGCGGTTCTCCAGCGCCGGGTGGAGGCCGTAGGACTTGCCCTTGCCCGCCTTGGAGAGCTTCTCGCCCGCGGCGAGCAGCTCGTCGAGCGTGGCCGGCGGCTTCTCCGCGTCGAGGCCGGCCTTCTTGAACTGGTCCTTGTTGTACATGGTGACCTCGGAGGTGAGGTACCACGGGATGCCGAAGGAGCCCTCCTTGCCGGGGACGGTGAACGCGTCCCAGGCGCCGGGGACGTAGTCGGCCTTGACGTCCTTCGCCGCCTTGTCCATGTCGATGAACAGGCCCTTGGCCTCGAGCGCCTGGGCGAACTGCGGGTTGAGGTTGACGACGTCGGCCATGGTGCCCGCGACCGCGTTGGCGGTCATCTTCTCCTGGGCGCCCTCGAAGGGGACGTCCACCCACTGGACGTCGACCTTCGGGTTCTTCTTCTCGTAGGCGGCGATGACGCCCTCGATGTACTTGGTGAACGTCGGCTTCAGCTGGAGCGTCTCGAAGCGGACGGTGCCCTTGAGTTCGGCGCCGGGCTTGCTCGCCGCCTGGGTGTCGTTACCGCTGTCCGTGGAACCGCCGAGGCCGCAGGCGGTGGTGAGGACGCCGAGGGCCACGGCGACGGACGCGAGACGGGTGCCTCTGCTGGAGGGCATGACGCTCCTAGGGAAGTTCCGGACACCGGCCGGAGAGGGAGAGGGTCTGCAGCCTGTGCCGCAGGACGTGTGCGGCCAAGTGGTCCGTACCACTTGACGAGCATGAGTTTGCTGAGGCTCGGGTTCCGCGTCAAGAGGTTCACCGGATCTTTCTTCGGCGGCCCTTGCCCCGACACCCGGGCCGCCCGCGGACGAGCGGCGGAATCGATTCCGCGGGTCTTGCCAGCGCACCCCTCCACATGGGTTGATGTGCGCCGTCACTCCCGCTGTACCCAACGAAGGGAACACCGCGCGATGTCTCGTCTCCCCAGCCGGCGCCGCCTGTTGCTCACCGCGCCCGCCGCGCTCGCCGCCGTGGTCACGGCCCGTACCACTGCCGAGGCCCTGGCCGTATCAGGTACGAACCAATCGGCGAGGCTCGCCGCGGCGGCGACCGGCATCGGCGAGAGCCAGTGGACGGCGGGGACGCCGACGGCCCCCGGCCCGACCGTCGCGCGGGAACTCCTGCGGCAGCTGCCCGGCTCGATGGCGGGCCCCGAACTCGTCGTCTCCAACAACCCGGAGACCGTCACAGGACCCGGCTGGCTGATGCAGCACGCCCGGACGACCGCGAACCGGGGCGGCAGCGCCCGTGCCCTGTCCGGCACGTTCCCGCTGTACCTCTACCACCAGAACAGCACGGGCGGCACCGCCTACCTGCACGTCCTGGTGTCCAACCCCGGCAGCTCCGCGGTGACGGTGAGCGCCCGCGGCTCCGCGTGGACGAACGCCGACAAACCGCTCGTCCAGGATCCGGCCGCCCGCGCCGGCACCGGCCCCTGCTACGCCGTCTCCGCGGACTGGGCTTCGGGCAACCTGCGCACGTACCTCTCCGCCACCTCCGTCGGCGCGAAGCAGGTGGTGCAGGCCGCGCGGATCCAGATGACCGGCTCCATCCTGGACGGGCTCCTGGAGGTCACGGCGAGCGGCGGCGTGTACACGTACACCGTGATCACCCGGGACGGGAACCTGAACACGGCGATCAACTCCTCGCAGAACGACTCCAACGCCGCCACCGGCAACATCATCGGCCAGACGGACACGACGTACGGCCGCGAGGCGGGCGTCTACGGCGGCTCGCGCTGGACCACCGGCCTCACCACGATCGACGTCCCCGCCGCCGGCCGGCACCTCGGGCTCGCGCTCAACACCACCGAGCGCCAGGTCGCCGCGCTCGACCAGACCGCGCCCGCCACCGCGGCGCTGCGCGACTCCTCCCAGCGCAGCTGGGGCAACTACGGCGCGCGGTACTCCGTCGAGCTCGCGCTGCGCAACACCGGTGCGCAGTCCCGCACCGCGCGCCTGGTGTTCGGCTCGAACGTCACCGGCTCGACCGACGTCCCCGGCAACACCTGGAACGGCGCGATGGCCGTCTCCGTCGACGGCGCGGCCGCCCAGCTGCAGACCGTCTACGTCCGCCCCACCGTCCCCCGCGACACCATCGGCACCTACACCCTCGCCGCCGGCGCCACCCGCACCGTGAAGCTCGACTTCATGGTCCCGGGCCTCATCACGGCGGGCTCCCAGCTCCTGCTGGAGAGCGTCTGACGACGGCGTCCGCCCGATCCGCTGCCACCGTGCCGCACCTGCGGTACGGTGGTTCGCATGTCCAAGAACATCAGTCTGCGGATCCCGGACGAGGACTACGAGGCGCTGAAGCGCCGCGCCGAGGCCGAGCACACCACCGTCTCGGCGGTCATCACCGCGCTGATCCGCCGCGACCCCCGGCTCTACGGGGCCGGCGCGCGCGTCCGCGCGGACATCGACCGGTACGGCGCGGAGTTCGCGACGGCCTTCCCCGACGAGGAGCCCGACGGGCCCGCAGGCGGCCGCGGGACCGAGGCCGCCTGACGTGGAGCTCTACGTCGACATGCCGTGGCTGCTCGAGATCCAGGCCGAGGTCCTGCCCAAGGAGCTCGCCGTGGACGACTACTCCGCCCTGCGCGCCGCGATCTCCCGCCACCAGGAGTCCCAGCCCCGGCTCGGCTACGCCCCCGACGCCGCCTGGCGGGCCGCCGCGCTCCTGGAGACCCTCGCCCTGCTCCACCCGCTGCCGGTGCGCAGCGCGTTCTTCGCCGCGATGGTCGTCGTGCGGTACATGGGCGACGCCGGCGAGGGCCTCGACGCGCCCTACGGCGCCCTGTCCGACCTCGTCACCGACGTCCGCGCCCGCCGCACCGACGTCTACGGCGCCGCGGACCGCATCCGCACCTGGCGCGTCTGACGTCGCGCCCGCGGATCAGGCCACCGGCGCCAACCGCAGCCGGCGGGTCGTGCCGTGCGGCGGGGGTGCGGAGGGGCCGAACCAGAGGCGGACGTCCTCGCCCGTGCGGACGGGGAGCGCGGGGAAGTCGTTCGCGGCGTGCTCGGTGCGGTGGAGGGCGTGCGCGGGGCGGAGGTGGCGGTCGGCGTAGGCGTCGAAGGCCGCCGGGTCGGACGGGTGGAGCAGGGTGGCGACGATCTCCCGGGTGCCGGGCGGCGGGACGAAGCCCGGGCCGCGCAGCAGGTGGACATCATCGCTGTCGACCATGGTGGCGTTCGCCTCCTCCCGGTGCGCCCGCCAGACCGGGCCGCCGTAGAACGCCTCCAGAGCGCGCCGCCGGCTCGCCATGTCGGGGAACGCGCGCAGCCAGACGAACCGGTCCGGGTCGTCGAGGTCGCGAAACCGGCCACCGAGGGTGATACCGACGGCCTCCTGTCCGGTCACGAACTCGCGCTCGAACAGCGCGATCAGGGTCTCCCGCGCGCCGGGATGCAGGGTGTACTGCCGGAACTCGACGATGCTCATGCCCGCACCGTAGGCCCGGGTACCTGACACCTCCTGTCAGGTACCCGGGCCTCCCTCCCCACGGCAGCCCGGCCCGCGTGTCCCGCGCCGACCGCCTACAGCCGCGGGTCGACCGGTTCCGACTCCAGGGCGAGGACCGCGAAGACGGGCTCGTGGACGCGCCAGAGGGGTTCGTCGGCGGCGAGGCGGGCGAGGGCCTCCAGGCCGAGGGCGTACTCGCGCAGGGCGAGGGAGCGCTTGTGGCCGAGGTGGCGGTCGCGGAGGCGGGTGAGCTGGTCGGGGCGGGTGTAGTCGGGGCCGTAGATGATGCGGAGGTACTCGCGGCCGCGGACCTTGACGCCGGGCTGGACCAGCCGGCCCCTGCGGTCGCGGACGAGCGCGTCGAGGGGTTTGACGACCATGCCCTCGCCGCCCCGGCCGGTCAGGTCGAGCCACCAGTCGACACCGGCGCGCACGGACTCCTCGTCGCCGGTCGTGACGTACACCCGCCGGGTCGGGTGCACGAGGCCGGTGGCGTCGTGCTCGACCAGGCGGTCGATGAGGGCGAGCTGGTCGGTGTGCGGGAGCGCGGCGAGCGAGCGGCCGCGCGCGGCGAGGAGCTGGAACGGGGCGAGTCGCACGCCGTCGAGGCCGTCGGTGTCCCAGCAGTAGCGGCGGTAGGCGTCGGTGAACGCGTCCGCGTCCGCGGCGCGGTCGCGCTGCCGGGCGAGCACGTCGCCGACGTCGACGCCGCGCGCCGCCGCGGCCTCCAGCGCGCCGAGCGCGGCCGGGAAGACCCCGCGGGCGGCCGCGCCGACCGCCGCGTACTGGGTGCGGAGCAGCCCGGACGCCTTCAGCGACCACGGCATCAGCTCGGCGTCGAGCAGCAGCCAGTCGGTGTCGAGCTCGTCCCACAGCCCGGCGCCGTCGACGGCCGCGCGGACCCGTTCCAGTACCGCTTCCGTGACCGCGGGGTCGGCGAAGAACGGCCGGCCGGTGCGGGTGTGGAGCGAGCCGGTCACGCCGTCCGCGCCGAACCGCTCACGGGCCGCCGCCTCGTCGCGGCAGACGAGCAGCACGGCGCGCGAGCCCATGTGCTTCTCCTCGCACACCACCGTCTCCACCCCGTCGGCGGCGTACTGCCGGAACGCCTCCGCCGGGTGCTCCAGGTAGCCCTCGACGGACGAGGTCGCCGTCGGGGCCATCGTCGGCGGGAGGTAGGGGACGAGCCGCGGGTCCACGGCGAACCGGCTCATGACCTCCAGCGCGGCTGCCGCGTTCTCCTCGCGCACGGCGACGTTCCCCGCGTACCGGGTCTCCACCGTGCGGCGGCCGTGCACGTCGGCGAGGTCGAGCGGCCGGTGCGCGTGGGCGGCCTCGGGGGCCGGGGCGAGCGGCTTGACCGGCTCGTACCAGACCTTCTCGGCGGGCACGTCGACGAGTTCACGCTCGGGCCAGCGCAGGGCCGTCATCCGGCCGCCGAAGACCGCGCCGGTGTCCAAGCAGATCGTGTTGTTGACCCAGCCCGCGGCGGGGACGGGCGTGTGACCGTACACGACCGCCGCCTTGCCGCGGTAGTCCTCCGCCCACGGGTAGCGGACGGGAAGGCCGAACTCGTCGGTCTCGCCGGTGGTGTCGCCGTACAGCGCGTGGGAGCGGACGCGGCCGGAGGTGCGGCCGTGGTACTTCTCCGGCAGCCCGGCGTGGCAGACGACGAGCTTGCCGTCGTCGAGGACGTAGTGGCTGACGAGTCCGCGGATGAACTCGGCGACCTGGGCGTTGAACTCCGGTGTCTCCTCGGCGAGTTGCTCGACGGTCTCGGCGAGGCCGTGGGTGAGCTGGACGTTGCGGCCGGCGAGGTGGCGGCCGAGCTTGTTCTCGTGGTTGCCCGGCACGCACAGCGCGCTGCCGCCCGCGACCATGCCCATGACGCGCCGCAGGACACCGGGGCTGTCCGGGCCGCGGTCGACGAGGTCGCCGACGAAGACGGCGGTGCGGCCGTCGGGGTGCACGCCGTCGACGTATCCCAACTTCACGAGCAGCGACTCCAGTTCACTGCTGCAGCCGTGAATGTCGCCGACGATGTCGAAGGGGCCGTTGAGGTGGGTGAGGTCGTTGTACCGCTTCTCGCGGACGATCTCCGCGGCGTCGATCTCCTCCACGCCGCGCAGGATGTGCACCTTGCGGAAGCCCTCGCGCTCCAACCCCCGCAGTGAGCGCCGGAGTTCGCGCTGGTGGCGCTGGACGACGTGCCGGGGCATCCCGGCCCGGTCGGGGCGCTCGGCGTTGCGCGCGTGGCACACCGCCTCGGGGACGTCGAGGACGATCGCGATCGGCAGCACGTCGTGCTCGCGCGCGAGGCGTACGAGCTGCTTGCGCGACTCCGACTGCACGCTGGTGGCGTCGACGACGGTCAGCCGCCCGGCGGCCAGCCGCTTGCCGGCGATGTAGTGCAGCACGTCGAAGGCGTCGCCGGTCGCGCTCTGGTCGTTCTCGTCGTCCGCGACGAGCCCGCGGCAGAAGTCGCTGGAGACGATCTCCGTCGCCTTGAAGTGCCGCCGCGCGAACGTGGACTTGCCGGAGCCGGTCGCGCCGATCAGCACGACGAGGGAGAGGTCGGTGACGGGGAGGGTGCGGGTCATGCGACGGTCTCCTTCGAAGTGGTCGGGACGGCAGCGGTCGGGTTGGCAGCGCTCTCGCCGCGGCGGCTGAACACGGCCATCTGGGTGGGCGGCCCGACCTCGGGGTCGTCCAGCCCGACGGGGGTGAACTCGACTCCGTAGCCGTGCCGTTCGGCCACCGCGTGGGCCCATGCGCGGAACTCCGCGCGGGTCCACTCGAAGCGGTGGTCGGTGTGCCGGACGTGGCCGGCGGGGAGGGTCTCCCAGCGGACGTTGTACTCGACGTTCGGGGTGGTCACGAGCACCGTCGCGGGGCGGGCCGCGCCGAAGACGGCGTACTCCAGGGCGGGCAGCCGGGGCAGGTCGAGGTGCTCGATCACCTCGCTGAGGACGGCCGCGTCGTAGCCGGCCAGCCGCGTGTCGGTGTAGGTGAGCGAGCCCTGGAGCAGCTGGACGCGCGCGGCCTGCCGCTCGCCCATCCGGTCCAGGCGCAGCCGCCGGGCGGCGACGGTGAGGGCGCGCATCGACACGTCGACGCCGGTGACCTGGGTGAACGCCGGTTCGGCGAGGAGCGTCTGCACCAACTGGCCCTGCCCGCAGCCGAGATCGAGCACCCGGCCCGCTCCGGCCGCCCGCAGCGCGGCGACGATCGCCTCGCGGCGCTGCCGGGCGAGCGGCACCGGGCGCCCCTCGCCGGCGGTGTCCGCGCCGCCCGTGGCGTCCGCGGTGTCCTCGGAGTCCGCGGAGTCCTCGGAGCCGTCGTCCACCGCGTTGTCGATCGCCTCGACCTCGCTGTCGTCGGCCTCGGCGAGCCGGACCAGTTCGAGCCGCTCCATCGCGGTGCGGGTCAGCCCCCGGCGGCGGGCCAGGTAGCGGCTGGTGATCAGCTCGTGGTCGGGGTGCCCGGCCAGCCAGCCGTCGCCGGCGCGCAGCAGCTTGTCGACCTCGTCCGGGGAGACCCAGTAGTGCTTGGCGTCGTCGAGCACCGGGAGGAGCACGTAGAGGTGGCGCAGCGCGTCGGCCAGTCGCAGTTCGCCGCGCAGCACGAGCCGGACGTACCGGGACTCGCCCCACTCGGGGAACTCCGGGTCCAGGGCGACCGGCTCGGCGGTCACCTCCCACCCCAGCGGCGCGAAGAGCCGGTGCACCAGCGCGGCCCCGCCGCGGGCGGGCAGGACGGGCACCTCGACGGTCAACGGCCATACCTGGTCGGTGAGTTCGGGCCGCGCCTTGCACTGGCCCTTCATCGCCGTCGAGAACACCCCGCTCAGTGCGACCGCAAGCAGGGACGACGCGGCGTAGGGCCGGTCGTTGACGTAACTGGCCAGCGCCGCGTCGGGCGCGCCTCCGCGCCCCTTGCCCTGCCCACGGCGCACCAGCGCCACGGGGTCGACCTCGAGCAGCAGCGCGACCGTGCACCGCTCGTCCCCCGCCTCGGGGTAGAAGACCTGCGCGGTCCCGTGCGAGGTCGCGTACGACTGCGCCTTCCCCGGATGCTTGTGCAGCAGGAAGCCGAGGTCGGATGCGGGGCGCTGGGGGGTACCCGTGGTACCGATCGTCAGGAACACGTCTCCGAGTATGGGCGGCCGTACCCCGCTCCCACCAGCGGGTTTCCCGGGCCGGGCCCGGGCCGGACTCCCGACCTCCGGCGCAAACCCGGTGGTCACGATGTCAGTGGCTCCGCTTATGCTGCACGCGATGATCGGCCGGGAGCGTTCCGGGGGTCACGGGTGGCCTGGGGAGGGCGCGAAGTGTTCAGGAGACTGTTCGGGGGCGGCGGGGAGGCTCCGCCGGAGAGCCCGTACGCGTTGGCGCCGGAGCGGGCCGGGCGCGGTGGGATGTACACGCTGCGGGCGATGGGCGACACCCGGGTGCTGGCCGCGGAGGACGCGGCCGCGGCGGGCGACTGGGCGGGGGTCAAGCGGGCCCTGGAGCCGTTCGACCTCGGCCGGGAGCACGGCGTCGTCGGCATCGTGGCCATGGTCGACGGCGTGCAGGACTGGATCGGCCGTGCGATCGAGGAGGACGAGGAGCACCGCGCCGCGGCGCAGCTGATCTCCGGGGTGCGGCACATCCACTGGGGCTGGGAGGCGCGCACGGACGCGCAGGCGGTCCACGTCACGCAGGAGCAGTGGCGGGTCTTCCACGAGCGGCTGCACGTCGCGGAGGAGCTGCTCCTCGCCGCGGCCGAGGCGCGGCCGGACTGGGTCTCCCCCTGGCGGCAGCTGCTCACCTCCGGGCGCGGGATGTCGCTGGGCGCGGACGTCAACGAGGCGCGCCTCGACGCGGCGCTGCGGCGGGACCCGCTCGACGTCTCCTCGCACATCGAGTGGGTCTCGCAGCTCCAGCCCCGCTGGGGCGGGGAGCCGGGCGCCGCGCTCGCCTTCGCCCGGGCGGCGGTCGCGCGGGCGCCGCACGGCCACCGGATGGGGCGGCTGATCGCCGACGCGCACATCGAGGAGTGGGTGGAGTCGTCGCACGGCGACTGCCTGGAGACCCCGGCCGTGCAGGCCGAGTTGCGGGAGGCCGCCGACCGCAGCATCCTGCACCCCGCCTACGAGCGCCGGCCCGGCTGGCAGGGTGACTTCAACACCTTCGCGATGGCGTTGCACCTCGCCGGCGAGCGGCACACCGTCCGGCGGGTGTTCCAGGCGCTCGACGGGGCGTACACCGGCTGGAACTACCTCGCCGACGCGGAGAAGGTGTTCGCCGCGCACCACCGGCGGGCGTGACCACCGAAGCGCCCCGCCGCGCGGCGTAGCCCCGCCGCTGCGCGGCCGACCCGCGACGCACCGCTGCGCGGCGCGTCCCCCCAGCGCCCTCCGCCGCCGCGGCGGGCTCGCCCGCCCGCGACCCGCCCATGGGTGCCGCCCTTCCCGGGCGCCGCAGAGGCAGGCGGCGCCGCGCGCCCCACGACCACCGCCCGCACCCACACACCCGGACAGCCCATGACACACCCCACCCCGGCCGACCACACCTTCCAGGTGGACCTCCGCGGACTCGTCGACCTCCTCTCGCACCACCTCTACTCCAGCCCCCGCGTCTACCTGCGCGAACTGCTGCAGAACGCCGTCGACGCGCTGACCGCGCGCCGGACGCTCGACGGGACGGCCGACGGCGGCATCCGGGTGACGGCCGACGGCGCGCGCGTGCGGGTGGAGGACGACGGCGTCGGCCTGACGGACGCGGACGTGCACACGTTCCTGGCGACGATCGGCCGCAGCAGCAAGCGCGCGGACCGCATCGCCGAGCAGCGTGCGGACTTCATCGGCCAGTTCGGCATCGGCCTGCTGTCGTGCTTCCTCGTCGCGGACGAGATCCACGTGCTGAGCCGTTCGGCGCGGACCCCTGACGCCCCGACGGTGGAGTGGCGGGGCCGCGGCGACGGCAGCTACACGGTCCGCACCCTGCCGGCCGGGGCCCGCCCGGAGCCGGGGACGACCGTCACCCTGACCCCCCGCGCGGACGCGACCGAGTGGACGGGCCCCGCGCAGGTCCGCGCCCTGGCCGCGCACTTCGGGTCGCTGCTGCGCCACCCGGTGACGTTCACCGACGGCTCGGCGACCGTGCCCGTGAACCCCGAGCCCGCCCCGTGGTCCCGTGCGTACCCCACCCCCGGCGCCCGCTCGCGCGCCCTGGCGGCGTACGGGAAGGAGGTGTTCGGGTTCACCCCGCTGGACACCATCGACCTGGACCTGCCGGCGGTCGGTCTGAAGGGCATCGCGTGCGTGCTCCCCGACGCGGTGCCGGCCGGACGGCGCACCGGGCACCGGGTGCACGTGAAGGGCATGCTGCTGTCGGAGCAGGCGCAGGAGATCCTGCCGGACTGGGCGTTCTTCGTACGCTGCGTCGTGGATGCGGAGAGCCTGCGCCCGACGGCGTCGCGCGAGTCGCTGTACGAGGACGACACGCTCGCCGCCGTGCGGGACGCGCTGGCCGAGCGGTTGCGCGCGTGGATCGCGCGGGCCGCGGCGAGCGACCCGGAGCTGCTCGGCCGCTTCCTGCAGGCCCACCACCTCGCGGTGAAGTCGCTCGCGGTGCACGACGACGACATCCTGCGGATGCTGCTGCCGTGGCTGCCGTTCGAGACGACCGACGGGCACACCACGCTCGACGCGTTCGCCCGCACCCACCGCACGGTCCTTGTCACGTCGAGCGTGGAGGAGTTCCGGCAGGTCGCGGCGATCGCGTCGGCGGCCGGCCTCGGGGTGGTGAACGGCGGCTACACCTACGACCGGGAGCTGGTGCACCGGCTGCCGGAGATCCGGCCGGAGACGGCCGTCGCCGACCTCGACCCGGCCACGCTGACCGCGCACCTGGACCCCGTCGACCGGGAGACCGAGCTGGCGGCGGGCGCCTACCTGGCCCGCGCCCGCGAGGCCCTCGCGGTCTTCGACTGCGACGTGGCGCTGCGGACGTTCCAGCCCGCGTCCGCGCCCGCGCTGCTGATCGACAGCCGGGAGGCGCGGCACGAGCGGACCCGCTCGCAGCTCGCCCGCGAGCAGGAGGGCGGGCTGTGGGGCGACATCCTCGGCGCGCTGCACCAGGAGGCCCCGCGCGCGCAGCTCATCCTCAACCAGCTCAACCCGCTGGTCCGCACCGCCGTCGCCATCGACGAGCCCGAACTGGCCCGCACCAGCGCCGAAGCCCTCTACGGGCAGGCCGCGCTGCTCTCGCGGCGGCCGCTGCGGCCCGCCGAGTCGAGCCTCATCAACCGCTCCTTCCTCGACCTTCTCGCCCACGCCCTGCGCAAGGACAGCTGACGATGCCGACCACCGCACCCCAGACCCCCGACGAGCTGCTCGACGCGCTGCGCGAGAACGACGAACGCCCCTACGGCCGGGCCAGGACGATCACCGCGGAGGAACTCGTCGACGCCGCCGAGCAGTTCGTGGACCAGCCGCTGCTGCTGGTCCACGCCCTGCTCGAACTGCAGGAGGCGTACACCTACGGCTCCGAGCCGCGGAAGTCGCCGGTCGTGTTCGCCCGGCTGCTCAACCTCTTCGACGAGCAGCCGGAGCTGTTCGACGAGGGCTTGCGGTTCAACGTGTTCTGGCGCTTCAAGTGGGTTTCCAACGCGCTGCGTTCGCTGCCGGAGGTGCCGCTGGCGAGCCTGCGGCAGTGGCTGGGGGAGATGCGCGACCGCTACGAGGCGGCCGGGCTCGACCTCCAGCCGTACTACGGGCAGGCCTACCAGCTCGCGGCCCATGTCGGCGAGGGCGACACCCTGGCCTACGAGTTGTGGGCCGGCCGCGCCCGCACCCGGCTCAGCGACTGCGAGGCGTGCGAGATCTGCGACCGCGCCCGGTACCACGCCGCGGCGGGTGACGACGAGCGGGCGCTGCGGGTCTGGGAGCCGGTGCTCGCGGGCAAGGAGTCGTGCCAGGAGGAGCCGGCCCGCTCCTTCTCCTACGCGCTGCTGCCGCTGCTGCGCACCGGGCGCGCCGAGCAGGCCCGCGAGCTGCACCTCGCCGGCTACCGGACGGCCCGGCGCCGCGCCTCGATGGCGCCCGAGGTCGGCCGCCACCTCGAGTTCTGCGCCCTGACCGGCAACGAGGCGCGGGGGCTCGAACTGCTCGCCGAGAACCGGTCGCTGTTCGAGGAGGTGGAGTCGCCCTCCGCGCAGCTCGCCTTCCTCACCGGCGTCGAGGTCCTGCTCCGCCGGGTCGAGCACCTCGGCCACGGCGAGCTGCCGGCCGCCGGGTACGCGGGGCGTGCCTGGACGGCGACCGGCCTGCGCGAGGAGGTCCAGCGGCGCGCCGACGACCTGGCCGCGCGGTTCGACGCGCGCAACGGCACGTCGCGCCAGGCCGACGCGCGGCGTGAGCGGCTGGAGCGGGCCCCGCTGGTGGCGAGCCTCGAACTGACCCTGCGGCAGCGCGACCTGGGCGACCTGTCCGCCCCGGACGCACCGGTGCCGGCCCCCGCCTCCCGTCCGGTGCCGGCCCTCCCGGAGTCGACGGCCGAACTCGTCCTGCGAGCCCGCGCGTTGCAGGAGCAGGGGCACCCCGACGCGGCGGCCTGCTGGGAGCGCCTGCGCTCCCTCGTCGCCTCCCGCGACTACGCCCACCCCCAGGACCCCGGCGTGGGACCGCTGGTCGAGCTGCGCGCGGACCTCCTCGACGAGGCGGCCGGGCGGGCGGGGCGGCGGGACGAGCACGCCGAGGCCGCGGAGCTGTACGAGGAGGCCGCGGAACTCTACGGGTCGGTGGGCGCGACGGAGCGGGCCGCGGTCGCCAGGGCGTGCGGGATCCTCGCGGCCGCGGAGCTCGCGGCGGCCGAGCCGGCCGCCGAGGGGGACCCCGCGGCGGAGCGGGCGGCGACGTTCACCGCCGCCCACGAGGCGCTGGTCGCGCTGCACGAGGGGACCCCGGGCCTCGCCCCGCAGGCCGAGGCCCGGCTGCTGCGGCTGCGGGCGACCTCGCTCGGTCTGCGGCTGCAGGCGTCGGGGAGCGGGGAGCACCTCGCGCCGGCCCTGGCCGAGGTGGACCGCCTGGGCGCGTTCGCCGCCCGGCACGCTGTCGGCTCGCAGATGTCCAACGCGCACCTGCTGCGGGCCTCGACGCACGCCGTGGCCGGCGACCTGCCCGCGGCGGCAGCGGAGCTCGACGTGCTGGTCGCCCTCCTCGACGCCGAGGGCCCCGCCTGGCACCTGCCCCGCACCCACGCCTTCCGGGGGCGGATCCGGCTGGGCCTCGGCGAGCCCGAGCAGGCGCTGGCCGACCTGGACCTCGCCCGGCGGCTGGGGGCCGACTGGCCGGCCGAGTTCGTCGACGCCGCGCGCACGCACGGCGACCTGGCCGAGGCCTGCATGCGCCTGGGCCGCCCCGACGAGGCGCTGCGCCACCTGGTCCGCTCGGCGGAGCTCGACCTGCGGCACGGCAGCCGGACGGACGCGTTCTGCACGTACAGCAACGCGGCGAACCTCAGCCTCGACCTCGGCCGGGTCGAGGACTGCATCGCGTTGCTCGACTCGCTCCTCGCGGAACGCGAGGTCATGGAGGGCGAGTTGGATGACCGGCTCGTCGCGCAGCTGCGTCTGACCCGAGCCCGTGCACTGCACGCCGGGGGTGACCTCAAGGCGGCCGTCGCCGAGTTCGTCGCGCTCGCGGCCGAATCGGAGTCGTGGGACGACGACCTGGGGGCGCACGTGATGATCGCGGGCGAGGCCGCGACACTGCTCGCGGAGTCCGGGGCGTTCGACGAGGCCGGCAAGGCCGCCGACCAGGCACTCGCCGCGCACGCGCGGCTGGTCGCGGGCACGACGGACTCCGCGCCGCGTTTCGAGCAGCTCAGCGGCTCACTGCGGGAGGTCGCCCGGTTGCAGGCGCAGGCACAGGGCGCGGACGGCCTGGACGACGCGCTCGCCCGCCTCGCCGACGCGGGCCGGGTCGCCGGCGACGCCCGGGCGGCGTCTTTCGAGGCGCACGGACGGTCGTTGGACACCGCGCTCGCCTACGAGTACGGCCGGGTGCACGCCTACGCCGGGGCGTACGAGGACGCCCTCGTCGACCTGGAGAGGGCTCTCTCCCTGCTCGGCGAGCCGGGCGAGGACGCGGACCGGGCCGGGGAGTGGGCCGAGTGCCACCGCCTCGCCGGGGTGGTGGAGGGCGTCTACCTGGAGCGCACCGCCCCCGCGCTCGCCCGCGTCGACGCGGCCGTCACCCGGCTGACCGCGCTCGGCCACGCCGACGCGGCGGAGTCGCTGACGGCGCTGGGGGCGCGGCTGCGCGACGAGTGAGCGGGCGGCGTCACGAGCCCGGTCCGTCAGGACCGGGCTTGGTGAAGTCGCTGTCGATCCAGCGCGCGTCGGTGAGGTAGCGGCGGTCGTGGCCCTCCGCGAGGTGCCGGGCGAACGCGGGGTGCCCGGCCGCGGCCTGGGCCCGCATGTGGGAGACCAGGGCGCGCAGCCGTTCCGCGGCCATGGGCAGCAACCCGTGGCGTTCTTCCGGCGTGAGCCCGTACGCGTCGGCGAACAGCGCGATCCTGCGCCGGACTTCGGGGACGGGCCGGGTGTGCTCGGTCTCGTCCGGCGCGTACAGGGGGACGAACCGGTACGCCGTGTACGCGGCGTCCCACAGCCGGGGGCCGGGGTGCGCGGTGTCGAAGTCGATGAACGCGACGGGGAGTCCGTCGCGGAACACGGTGTTGTAGGTCGCCGCGTCGCCGTGGCAGACCACCTCGGCGGGTTCGCGCGGCGGGAGGTACCAGACGTCGTCCGGCCGGCGCTCGAAGTCCGCGGACGCGTCGTGCAGTTGCCGCAGCAGCCGCGCGGCGGCCACCAGCGAGGCGTCGCTCCGCACCATCGGTGCGGCGAAGTCGTGTCCGACCTCGCCCGGCAGGTACTCCACCGCCTCCTCCGCCCCGTCCTCGCTCACCCCGTACGGCAGCGGCCCGACGTCGCACCCCGCCTCCCGCAGATGCCCGAGGAACCGCTGCACGGTGCGGCTCCACGGCTGCGCCGGGCGCCGCACCACGTCCCCCACCCGCACGACCTCGTTCACACCGCCGACGAGCACTTCGCGTTCCTCCACGGCCCGAGGCTATGCGGCGTCCTTTCCCCCGGGCGACCGGTATCACCGCCCGCCCGGGCCGGGCCGCGGAACAGCCGAGTGCCGCGTGCGGCGGTCAGGGGTTGAGGTCGTACAGGCGAACGGGCCGGCCGGTCCACCGGTCGGGGGCGGCCGTTGCCACGATCGCGCCGTTGGGGCGGTCAGGTGTGGGGAGCGCGGCGTGCAGGGTGTGCCCGTGCCCCCAGGAGGTGTCACGTGCCACGGCCAGGGCGGCGGGGAGGTCGAGGTCCAGGACGACGATCCCCGGTAGGGCGGCCAGGTGTTCCGCGGTGCCGGGGCGGGCGCGTTCGGCGTCGACCAGCGCGCAGGTCGGGGCGTAGAGGAACCAGTCCGCTTCGGTGTGGGAGCGGTGGATGAGCCGGGACGCGAGTACGTTGCCCTGCCCGACGGCGACCATCGCGGTGTCGTCGAGGACGAAGTGGATCGCTTCGTTCACCGATCGACCACCCGTGCCAGGCGTCGGTCGAGCTCGGCGTCGAGCGCACGCTCCTCGGCTGCGGTGGGGTCGTAGCCGTTCCACGCCTGCAGGACCGCCTTCGCCCGCTCGGCCTGTTCGGCGCGCTCGGCCGGCGTCAGCAGGGTCTCGGCGAGCCGGGCGAGATACGCCCGCAACGACATCCCTTCCGCAGCCGCTATGGCCGCGAGCCGGTCCCTGGCTTCCTCCGGGATGCGGACGTTGGCGTCGGACATGGCGCACTCCTCTCGTCGGACGTCCACGGTACGGGTACGTACCCGTACCCGTCCAGTGCGGCTGGTCGGCGCGGGCCGCCGGGTTCGCGGCGCCACGCGCGAGCGGCCCCGCGCTCCACCGGCCGCCGGTCGCCCGCACGTCTGCGACCTGCGGTGTCGGGGCGTGAAGTAGGGTGACGAGCCGATCAGAGGGGTGGGTGGGTTGGCGCGGGTGACGATGGCGGACGTGGCCCGCGCGGCGGGCGTGTCGTCGGCGACGGTGAGCTACGTGCTCTCGGGGAAGCGGCCGGTCGCGGAGGAGACGCGGCGGGTGGTGGAGGCGGCGATCGCCGAGCTGGGGTTCAGCGTCAACACGATGGCGCGGAGTCTGCGCACCGGCCGCTCCAGCATCGTCGCGCTCGTCGTGCCGGACCTGGCGAACCCGTTCTACGCGCAGCTCGCCGCGTCGATCCAGAACGAGCTGCGGCCGCTCGGGCTGCACGTGATGGTGTGCGACACCCGGGCGGACCTCGACGAGGAGCGGGCGTTCCTGCGGGAGGCGGTGCAGCAGCGGTTCGCGGGGGTGGTGATCACCCCGTTCCGGTTGGCCGCGAAGGACTTCGGGCCGCTGTCGGAGGCGGGCATCCCGGTCGTGGTCAGCGCGGACGTGCCGTTCGGCGACGCGGACCTGGTGACGCCGGACGCGCGCGCGGCGATGCGGGCGGCGATGACGGAGGTGACGGGGGCGGGGCGGCGGCGTATCGCGATGATCGCGGGGCCGCGGGACGCGACGGGGGGCGACCCGCGCCTGGAGCTGCTGCGGGCGCTCGCCGTGCAGTTCGGGGTGTCCCTGCCGGGGCGGCTCGTCGTGCGCGGGGAGCACACGCGGGAGGCCGGGGCGGTGGGGTTCGGGGAGCTGATGGGGATGAAGCACCGGCCCGACGCGGTGTTCTGCGCGAACGACGTCGTGGCGGTGGGGGCGATGGACCGGGCCGAGGAGCTGGGGGTCGACGTCCCGGGGGACGTGGCGCTCGTGGGGCACGACGACGCGGTGTTCGCGTCGCTCGTGCGGCCTCGTCTGAGCACGGTCAGGTATCCGGCGGTGGAGGTGGGCCGGGCGGCGGCGCGGCTGCTGATCGAGCGGATCAACGGGCGGGTTGCCCGGCGTACCGTTCACGTCCGCGCGGATTTCGTGCCTCGCGGCACCGTCTGAACGGGGCTCCGCCCCCCCGGCCCCCTGCTGGGGGCTGCGCCCCCAGGCCCCCGGCGGGGCTCCGCCCCTGCACCCCGCGTCGGGCTGCGCCCTCCGGCCTCAAACGCCGGCCGGGCTGAGAGTTTTCGCAGCTCGGGCACGCTCCCGAACTCGCGGCTCCGCCGCGGACACCGGGCTCCGCCCGGCGGCCTCAAACGCCGGCCGGGCTGGATTTTTTGGCCTCCACACCCCGCCCGGGCCGAGGCTTCGGCCCCCGCACCCCGCCCGGGCCGAAGCCTCCGCTCCCGCACCCCGCCCGAGCCGATGCTCTTGCCTCCGCACGCCGCCCGAGCCGATACTTCCGGCTTCTTCCGCACTCCGCCCAGGCTGGAGCCTCGGCTTCCGCACCCCAGCCGGGCTGGAGCCCGCAACTCGCACGCCACCCGGGCCGGGACTCTCGGCCCCCGCACCCCACCCAGGCCGATGCCTTCGGCTTCCGCGCCGCCCCCGCTGGCGCTTCGAGACACCGCGCCGCACCCCGCGGACGTAATCGATTACGCGATCTTTCCGCAACTGCCAACTCGACCCCTGTTACCCCCAGTTCTAGCAGCTCAAGACCACTCTCGGCACCTGCAGACGCAGCGACCGCGCATCACGAAACGGTCGCGTTACCCACCAGAGTTCGCCAGAACTGTTGACTTCTGTTGATCTCTGTTGTGAAGGTAGCCGCCGTCGCCCCAACGGAGGTGCGACGACCCTCAGCTCCGGGAGCACCCTCATGGCACTTCGCAAGCGCGGTTCTGTCAGGTCTCGTTCGTCGGTGGTCCGACGCGGGTTGGTCGGGGGTGTGGTGGTCAGCATGGCCGCCGCGCTGACCGCGTGCGGTGGGGGCGGGTCGGAGGACGGCGGCACGGACGCGGCGGGCGAGTCGGCGTGCAAGGCCGCGTCGGGGAAGGTGACGCTGGACTACTGGTCGTGGGTGCCCGGCATGGAGAAGGCCGTGGCGGTCTGGAACGCGGAGAACCCGAAGATCCAGGTCAAGCTGAAGACGACGCCGGCGGGCAACGCGGGCACGTACCAGAACATGTCCAACGCGCTGAAGGCGGGCAACGCGCCCGACCTCGGCCAGATCGAGTACGACTCGCTCGCGAGCTTCCGCCTGAAGGGCGGGCTGACCGACATATCGAAGTGCGCCGGCGTCGAGGACGCGAAGGGCGACTTCGTGGACTGGACCTGGTCGCAGGTCGACTTCGGGGCCGGCGGCAAGGACGGCGTCTGGGCGGTCCCGCAGGACACCGGGCCGATGGCGCTGTTCTACCGCAAGGACGTCTTCGACAAGCTGGGTCTGGCCGCGCCGACCACGTGGGCGGAGTACGAGGCCGCCGCCAAGAAGATCAAGGCGGCGAAGAAGGGCCAGTACATCACCCACTTCTCGCAGACGGACCCGAACTGGTTCACCGGTCTGCTGTGGCAGAACAAGGGCTCGATGTTCGAGCGCGACGGCGACACGTGGAAGGTCAGCGTCGACCGGCCGGAGAACCAGGAGGTCGCCGCGTACTGGCAGAAGCTGATCGACGAGAAGCTGGTCGCCACCGACCTGCAGGGCTTCTCCCCCGCGCTGTACAAGGCGTGGAACGACGGCGAGGTCGTCACCTGGATCTCCGCGGCCTGGGGCTACAGCACGATCCGCGACAACGCGAAGTCGACCGCGGGCAAGTGGGCCGTCGCGCCCATGCCGCAGTGGGAGAAGGGCCAGAACCAGGCCGGCAACTGGGGCGGTTCGACCACGGCGGTCCTCAAGGGCAGCAAGCACCCCGCCGAGGCGGCGAAGTTCGCGCTGTGGCTGAACTCGGACGCGAAGGCGCTGGAGATCCTGAACAAGGAGGGCGGCCTGTACCCGGCCGCCAAGTCCGGCCTGGAGCTGCCCGCGCTGCAGCAGCCGGTCGACTTCTACGGCAAGCAGCCGATCTTCGACGTGTTCAAGGAGGCCTCCACGCACGTGGACACCGGCTTCACGTGGGGCCCGACGATGACGGACACCTACCGGTTCATCAGCGACGGCACCGCGAAGGCCGCCGGCGGCGGCTCGACCCTCGGCGACGTGCTCAAGGACGCCGACTCCCAGAGCGCCGACTCGCTGCGCAAGCAGTCGCTGGACGTCAAGGAGTAGGGCTCCAGGCCCCGCCCCACCGCCCCCGCTCCCCCGGCGGGCGGTGGGGC
>NZ_JBHWZH010000070.1:0-31188 GCF_042728285.1 Streptomyces sp. NPDC060194
CCCCACGGGGGAGCGTGGGGCCGCCGGGCCGGGTCAGGTGCAGCTGCGGGCGTTGACGTGCAGGGCGACGGCGGTCCCGGGCGGGATGGTGGCGGTGAACTGGCCCGAGGAGTTGACCGTGACCGGGGTGTTGTTCTGGACGTTGCAGTACGTCCCCGCGGGCAGCGAGGTCTGGAAGGTGCGGGTCAGGGAGGCGCCCTCCTGGTTGAGGGCGAGGTAGGCCTTGGCGCCGCGGCCGAAGGCGATCTGGTCGTTGCCGTTGTCCCACCAGCGGACGACGGCCTCACCGCGGGCGGTGTTGCGGAAGGCGACCATGGAGCTGATCTCGCGCCACTGGTGCTGGCACTTCCAGCCGTCGGCGTAGCAGGCGTTGACGGTGCCGCCGTTGGGCGGGCCCGCGTCCTTGTCGGTCCACTCGTAGCCGGAGTGGACATCGGGAGCGCCGTAGGGCCAGGCCAGCATGAAGACGCTGGCCTGCGTGTAGGCGTTGCCGTTCTTGTAGTTGAGGGTGTCGCCGCCGCGCTCGGTGTCGTGGTTGTCCACGAACACACCGGACTTGGCGGAGTCCATGTAGCCCCAGCCGGTGCCGAAGTTGCTCAGGTACGCCAGCTTCTCGTTCAGGAAGACCCGCTTGAGGTCGCGGGCGTAGCGGAACTCCTGGACGTCGCCGCTGCCGAGGTACTCGCTGGGGGAGACGGCCTCGCCCTCGCCGTAGATCGCCTCGTGCTTCCAGTAGACGCCCGGGTTGGTCAGCCGGGACTTGATGTTGGCGAGGTCGGCGGCCGGCATGTGCTTGGCGGCGTCGATGCGGAAGCCGTCGACGCCGAGGGAGAGCAGGTCGTTGAGGTAGGCGGCGATCCGGCCGCGGACGTAGTCCTCGCCGGTGTCGAGGTCGGCGAGCCCGACCAGCTCGCAGTTCTGGACGTTCCCGCGGTTGCGGTAGTCGGTGATCTGGGCGCGGCAGTCGTCCAGGTCGAAGCCGCTGTACGTCCCGGGGTAGTCGTACTTCTGGTACGAACTCCCGCCGGTCCCGGTGCCGTTGCCGGACGCCATGTGGTTGATGACGGAGTCGGCGACGACCTTCACGCCGGCCGCGTGGCAGGCGTCGACCATGCTCTTGAACGCGGTACGGTCGCCCAGCCGGCCGGCGATCTTGTAACTCACCGGCTGGTACGACGTCCACCACTGGCCGCCCTGGATGTGCTCCTGCGGCGGGGACACCTGCACGTACCCGTACCCGGCGGGGCCGAGGGAGGTCCTGCAGGCGGTGGCGACGGAGGCGAACTTCCACTCGAAGAGGACGGCGGTGACGTCCTTGGTCCCGGGCGGCGCGGCCTGGGCGGCCCCGGGTGCGGCGACGGTCACGGAGGCGCCCGCGACGAGTGCGAGGGCGGCGGCCACGGCTCTGTGGGCCATGATGGCTCCTTGGGGGAGGAGAGGGGCGGGGAACGGGCCCCGCCCGGTGGCACGAGCGGCTCGGGTCGCCCGACCCGGTCGGCCGGCGTGTCCCGCGCCTGTGCCGCCTCTGTCGCCCGACCCTGGGCTGCAATTTCTTGCTGCTGCCTTTCTGCAAGTCATTGCGCTAGGACCGTACGAGCACCGTGACCATTGGTCAAGGGTTCACACATGATTCCCGCGGCGGCAACGGGCCGGGCGGAAGCGGCAGTTCCACCCGGGCCGACGCGCCGCCGGCGCGCTCACCCGGCGACGAGTTCCTCGAAGAGGCGGCGCAGCCGCCCGTCCGGCCCCACCCCGAGTTCGCTGCGGTGCGCCCGGTCCGCCGCGCGGAAGCTCTCGGCCACCCCGCCGCGCTCCCCCAGCGCGTGCTGGGCGCGCATCCGCAGCGCCCAGCTGCGCCCCCGCAGCGGCGAGACGGCGAGCAGGTCGGAGACGTCGCGCAGGGCGGCCCGTGGCTCGCCGAGCCGGAGGTACGCCGCGGCGAGGTCCTCCACCGCACGCATCCGCTCCTCGTCCAGGTGTCCCAGCCAGCCGGACAGGGGACCGTTGCGGGGCACCCCCACGGCGGCCCGGTCACCGTCCCACAGGGCGAGGGCAGCGGTCAGCGCGGCGGCCGCCGTCTCGGTGTGGCCGTCGGCGAGCGCCGCGCGTCCGGCGGCCGTGCGGTCGAGGAAGACCAGGTGGTCGCAGTCCGCGGCGGCCACCTCCAGGAGGTAGCCGCCGCCGCGGCCGTGGAGGAAAGCGCCGCCGTCCAGGCCGCTCCTGAGAGTGCTGGCGTGGGTCCTGATGTTGGCCACCGCGGAGCGGGGCGGCTCCCCCTCCCACAGCGCCTCCACCAGCCGGTCCAACCCGACCGTGCTGTTGGCCCGGAGCAGCAGCGCGGCCAGCAGGGCACTCGCCTTGCCGCCGACGCCGGTGCCGGCTCCGTCCTGTCGTGGTCCGACCGCACCCACGCGGACCCGGCCGAGAATCCCGAACACCGTCTGCATCGCATCCCCCTCCACCGGGTCCGCCCCGCCGGACCTCCGGTCGGCTTGAACGATGCCCGCGGCGATCGGGGATATCAAGGAGCTTGCATGAATTTTCAGCAACTCCTTGCGAGAGGGCCTCCGTTGCCTCCCGGCACGGGGTTACGGCCCGTCGAGGACAGGACGCGCAGCACGACCCCCGCCACCCGCTCCTGCGGGAAGCCGCCGATCTGGCGCGAGTCGATGCTGGCCTCGGCGTTGTCGCCGAGCAGGACGACCGTGTGCGGGCCGACCGCAGCGCCGCCGTCCCCTCGGGCGCCGTCCCCGAGCGCGCCGGGCCACGGGTCGCCGGGCAGGGCGGCGACCCGCTTCACCGTCCAGCCGCGCCGCTCGGCGGGCTCGTCGGCGCCGGGCCAGCTCCAGGCGGGGCGCGCGACCGGCGGCACCGGCGCCTCCGCGACGACGATCCGGCCGACCGCCAGGGCCGCCGCCCGGTCGCGGGCGGTCAACCGACGCACCAGCAGGACGTCCCCGTCGCACAGGGCGGGCAGCATGCTGGAGCCGTCTACGGTCACCACGAGCAGGCGCCGCCGGGCCCGGTGCACCGCGAGGACGGCCGCGGTCAGAGCCGCGCCCGCCAGGAGCGGGCCCGCGCGTCGGGGCCGGTTCACCCGACGGCCGCCGGCGGTGCGTCGGCGTACCCGGCGGCCTGGCGGCGGAAGAGGCCCGCGTACCGGCCGTCCGCCGCCATGAGGGCGTCGTGGTCCCCCTGTTCGACGACCTTCCCGTCGTGGAGCACGACGATCAGGTCGGCCCCCCGTACGGTGTTGAGCCGGTGCGAGATCAGCAGACTCGTACGGCCCCGGCGGTGGTCGACGAGGGCCCGGTGGATCTCGTGCTCCGCCTCCGGGTCGAGGCCGGAGCTCGGCTCGTCGAGGACCAGCAGGTCGGAGTCGTCGCGCAGGAACGCGCGGGCCAGGCCCACGCGCTGCCACTGGCCCCCGGACAGCTCGACGCCCACGGGGCCGGAGCCCGTCGGGTCGTCGGCCGGGGCGCCGTCGGCGGCCTCGCCCTCCTCGCCGGGGCGGGACTCCCCCGCGAACGAGCGGGACAGCATGGTGTCGTAGCCGCGCGGCAGCGAGCTGAGCAGGCCGTCCACGCCCGCCCGGCGGGCCGCCGTCCGGATGCGCTCGGGGTCGTCCGCGTGCCGCAGGTCCCCCAGGCCGATGTTCTCCGCCGCGGTCAGGTCGTAGTGCATGAAGTCCTGGAAGACCCCGCTCATGCGGCGGCGCAGGTCCCGCGGGTCCAGGGACCGGACGTCCACGCCGTCCCACAGCACCGCACCGCGCTCGGGGTCGTAGAAGCGGCACAGCAGCTTCACGACCGTGCTCTTGCCGGCCCCGTTGAGGCCGACCAGGGCGACCGTCCCGCCGACCGGGACGGTCAGGTCGACCCCGCGCAGCACCCAGTCGTGGCGCTCGGAGTAGCGGAACCACACGTCCCGCAGCTCCACCCGCCCGGTCAGCGGGCCGACCGGGAGCGGGTCGCGCGGGACGGGCAGGTCGGGGGGCGCGGTCGTCACCGCCACGTAGTGGCCCAGGAGCAGCAGGTGCTGGTGGGTGACGGCGACCAGGACGGCGATGCCCGCGAGCCCTCCCTGCACGGCCGCGACCCCCGCGAGCAGCAGGGCCACGTCGCCCACGGTCAGGGCGCCGCGGGCGACGCCGAGCACCGCCCAGAGCAGGCAGCCCGCCCCGGTGGCGGCGGTGACGACGGCGGGCAGGATCTGGGCGGCGGCGGTGCGCCGGTCGAGCCGGCGGTGGGTGGCGTCGATGGTCCGCCGGTCGTGGCGCATCCTGGCCCGCAGGTGGTCGCCGATGCCGAACAGCCGGATCTCCTTGGCCGTCTGCACGCTGCCGAGGAGGAAGCCGTAGAAGGACTCCCTGCGCTCCAGGGGGGTCACGGTCAGCGCGGCGCCCACCCGGTGCCTGGCCGTGCGGATCTCGGTCCGCAGCGAGGGCAGCGCGGACAGCACGACGACCGGCGCCAGCCAGGGCTCGATCACGGCCAGGGAGGCCAGGAAGCCGAGGATCATGACGGTGGAGCGGCCCAGGCCGACGATCCCGTCGACCACCTGCGGCGGGGTGTCCTGCCCGCACTGCTGGGCCAGCCGCAGGCGGTCCAGCGCCTCGGGGTCCTCGAACCGCCCCAGGCCGGTGTAGCCGTTGACCCGCTCGTAGAGCCTGTCCTGGGCCAGCAGGCCGATGCCCCGGCCGAGTTCGCCGCGGAACAGCCGGCCCACGTGCGGGAGGACCGCCGCCGCCACGGTGGCCACGGCCAGGAGCACGGCGGCGGGGGCGACGTCGGAGGCGCCCTGCGGCGCCGCCAGGGAGTCGATGACGTCCTTGGTCAGCCAGGCGGCGGACACCGGGAGCAGTGACTCCACGACGGCCACCGCGACCGCTCCGCACAGTGCGAGCGGGGCGGCTCGCCGGGCCAGGTCGGCGGTGGTGCGCAGGGCGGCGGCGTGCCCGATCACGAGGGGACGCCCTCGGGGCGGCTGTCGCCCCGGTCGACCGCCCGGCCGGCGAGCACCGAGAGATCGGTGCCCACCTCGAAGATCCGCCCCTGCTCGCCGACCGCGCAGACCGCGGGGAAGCCCTGGACGCCGAAGGCCGCCGCCACGGTACGGGCGGCGTCGCCGGTGACGACGGTGGCGACGGAGCCGAGCCGTGCCGCGTGCCGCTCCGCCTCCTCGGCCGTGTCGTCGTCGCCCGGCATCACCACGCCGATGATTCGGTCGGAGGTGAGCCCCGAGTCGCCGGCCGCGTCGACGAAGCGGGGCAGCAGCGCCGTGCAGGGCGGGCAGCCGGGCGAGAGGAAGGCGACGACGGTGCCGGGGGCGAGGCCCGCCGCGGTGAGCGGTGCGCCGGACGCGTCGGTGACGGCGAACCGGCCCACCGTTCCCGCGAGTTCGGTGGGGCCCGCGGAGCCGGACCCGCCGAGCGTGCGCAGTCTGCGGACGACGCCGTAGGTCAGGACGAGATTGAGCACGCAGAGCACGGCGAGCAGGGCCGTGGCGGCCGACAGCAACTCCATGGGATTCGTCTCCTGGTAGTGCGGGTGGTGCGGGCGGTACGGGTCCGGGTGGCGCCCGCCGTCACCCGGGGACCCGCTCCCGGGTCCGGGCGGCCGGCGGGGCGAAGAGGTCGACGAGGTCGTCCAGGGTGATCAGCACGGCCGCCGCCAGCAGGCCGGCGGCGGCGCACAGCGCGGTGGCGGCCGGTTCGGGGGTCCCTCCGGCGCGCGCGCCGAGCAGGGTGAGGGCGGCGGCCGACGCGAGCACCGCGTTGCGCACGGCGTGCCGCTTCCCGTAGCGGACGGGCGAGGCGCCGAAGCAGAGGCAGTGGGCGGTGGCACCGTGGCGCACGACGGTCAGGACCACGCCGGTGAGGACGGCGACCAACCCCAGCGCTGCCGCCGGGCCGAGGAGGGCCGCCGCGGGGGTGGCGGAGAGGGCCGGGAGGGCGAGCAGCAGGGGGACGGCGCTCTCGGCCAGGACCGTCAGCACGGCGGCGGGGGCCACCAGCGCGGTCGGCAGCAGACGCAGCGCGGGCAGGCTGTCGCGGAAGGCGGCGAACGCCGCCCGTCCGCGCAGCTTCCCGCCTGCGGACACCAGGAACACACAGGCCAGCAGCACCCGTCCGGCCATCTCCACGTACGCCACGTCCGCCGCCCTTCCGCCGTGAGCTCGCGACGGTAGGCCGGGAAGATACAGATCCTGTCCCCGCCCGCCGGGAGCCGGGATGTAGCGCGGCTTCCTAACGTGCCGTCACCGGCCGCGTACGGCGACCGGTGACGGAGGGAGACGACGATGCCCACCCTGCAGAGGATCGCGGACCGCGCCCTGAGCCGGCTGGCTCCGAAGCTGACGGCCGAGGCCACTTGGTGGACCGACACCAAGTGCGTGTACGTGCCGTTCTGTTCGAAGGGGCAGCTCTACACCAACCGGTGCTGGGACAGCTCGGTCTGTGAGGGCTGGAAGAACACCGGCCGCTGCTGCTGACGCGGGAGCCGCGACGACGTGAAGGGCGGCGACGGACCCCGGGGCCCGTCGCCGCCCTTCGCGCGTGGCGGGTGCGGCGGCCGGCTACTCCGCCCGCCGGGCCGTGGAGCCGCGGACGACCAGCTCGGGCTGGAAGACGTACTCCGTGCGCTGCACGGGGTTGCCGCCGATCTCCTCCAGGAGCGCCCCCACGGCCGCGGAGGCCATCGCGGTGACGGGCTGGCGGACGGTGGTGAGCGGCGGGTCGGTGAACGCGATCAGCTCGGAGTCGTCGAAGCCGATGACGGAGACGTCCCCCGGCACGTCCAGGCCCCGCTCGCGGGCCGCGCGGACCACGCCGAGCGCCATGAGGTCGCTGCCGCAGACGACGGCCGTGCAGCCGTCGTCGAGGAGCGACGCGGCGGCCGCGTGGCCCCCCTCGACGCTGAACAGCGTGTTGCGGATGAGGAGTTGGCCCTCGGACGGGGACAGGCCGAGGTAGTGGGTGAGCGCCTCCACGAAGCCCTCGGCCTTGCGGCGGGCCGGCACGTACCGCAGCGGGCCGATCGCGAGCCCGATCCGGTCGTGGCCGAGCGCGACGAGGTGCCGGACGGCGATCCGCATGGCGAGCCGGTCGTCGGTGGAGACGAAGGGGGCGTCGATGCGGTCGTCGTAGCCGTTGATGAGGACGAACGGGACGCCGTGCGCGACGAGTTTCGCGTACCGGGCGGGGTCGGCGGAGGTGTCCGCGTGCAGCCCGGAGAGGAAGACGATGCCGCTGACCCCGCTCTCCTCCAGCTGCTCGACCAGCTCGTCCTCGGTCGCCCCGCCGGGCAGCTGGGTGCACAGCACCGGGGTGTAGCCGTGCCCGGCGAGGACCTGCTCGACGGCCTGGGCGAAGGCGGGGAAGATCGGGTTGGTGAGCTCGGGCGTGATCAGCCCGACCAGGCCCGCGCTGCGCTGCCGCAGCCGGACCGGGCGCTCGTAGCCGAGCACGTCGAGGGCCGCGACCACCCGCTGCCGGGTGGCCGCGGCGACGCCCGGCTTGCCGTTGAGGACCCGGCTGACGGTCGCCTCGCTGACCGCCGCCTGGCCCGCGATGTCCGCCAGCCGCAAGGCGCCGCCGCCTCGCGGCTGGGGGAAGGTCATCGCGCCAGCCAGACCGTGGTGTCGGCGGGCAGGTCGAGCAGCCCGGCGGTGACCGGCGGGACGGCGGAGCTGGCGACGACCACCCGGCCGTCGGTCTCGATCCGCACCGGCGCCGCGGTGGTGTTCGCCAGGCAGACGAGGTCGCCGCGGACGAAGCCGAGCACGCCGTCGGGCAGCTGGAGCCAGCGCAGCTCCTCCCCCGCCTCCGGACCGAGGTGGACGCGCCGGGCGGCCAGCGCCGCGCGGTAGAGCTCCAGGGTCGAGCCGGGGTCGCCGGTCTGCGCCTCGACGCTCAGCCCCGCCCACTCCGCCGGCTGCGGCAGCCAGGAGCCGCCGGAGCCGAAGCCGTAGGAGGAGCCCTCGCGGGTCCAGGGGATCGGCACCCGGCAGCCGTCGCGGAAGCCGTCCTGGCCGGCCGCGCGGAAGAACGACGGGTCCTGGCGGACCTCGTCGGGCAGGTCGACGACGTCCGGCAGGCCGAGCTCCTCGCCCTGGTAGACGTAGGCCGAGCCGGGCAGGGCCAGCATCAGCAGGGAGGCGGCGCGGGCGCGGCGCAGGCCGAGCTCGCGGTCGCCGGCCTCGCGCAGCTGGGTGCCGAGGTGGACGTCGTGGGCGAAGCGGGTGGCGTGCCGGGTGACGTCGTGGTTGGAGAGCACCCAGGTGGCGGGGGCACCGACCGGCTCCATCGCGGCGAGCGAGACGTCGATGACGGCCCGCAGCTCGTCGGCGTCCCAGTGGGTGCCCAGGTACTGGAAGTTGAAGGCCTGGTGCAGCTCGTCGGGGCGGACGTAGTTCGCCGTGCGCTCGACGGTCGGCGTCCAGGCCTCGGCGACGGCGATGCGCTCGCCGTCGTACTCGTCGAGGATCTGCCGCCAGGAGCGGTAGATCTCGTGGACGCCGTCCTGGTCGAAGAACGGCATCGAGTCGTTGCCGAGGAGCTTGAGCTGCTCGGCGGAGCCGACGTCGGGCAGGCCGTCGGCCTTGATCAGGCCGTGGGCGACGTCGATGCGGAAGCCGTCGACGCCCATGTCGAGCCAGAACCGCAGGATGGAGCGGAACTCGTCGCGGACGGCCTGGTTCTCCCAGTTGAGGTCGGGCTGCTCGGGGGCGAACAGGTGCAGGTACCACTGGCCGTCGGCGACGCGGGTCCAGGCGGGGCCGCCGAAGATCGAGTCCCAGTCGTTCGGCGGGAGTTCGCCGTTCTCGCCCTTGCCGTCGCGGAAGTGGTAGCGCTCCCGCAGCGGCGAGCCGGGGCCCTCGGCGAGCGCGCGGCGGAACCAGTCGTACTGGTCGGAGGTGTGGTTCGGCACCAGGTCCACGATGACCCGCAGGCCCAGGTCGTGGGCGTCGCGGATGAGGCCGTCGGCGTCGTGCAGGGTGCCGAACATCGGGTCGATGGCCCGGTAGTCGGAGACGTCGTAGCCGGCGTCGGCCTGCGGGGAGGCGTAGAACGGCGAGAGCCAGACGGCGTCGACGCCGAGGTCGCGGAGGTAGGGCAGCCGGTCGCGGACGCCCTGCAGGTCGCCCATGCCGTCGCCGTTGCCGTCGGCGAAGCTGCGCGGGTAGACCTGGTAGATGACCGCGTCCCGCCACCAGTCCCGGCGCACGGTGTCGGCGACGGAGGGGGACGGGGCCTCGGATTGCTGGGTCATGGCGTCCTTGGGGTGGAGAAAGCCGGTGAGGGCATGGGGCGATGCGGGTGGTCAAAGGGCGGCCGCGGCATCAGCGGGGAGTGGATACCGCGGCCGCGCCCGTACGTATCGGACGTACGGGAGTCGTACGGCCGCCCGGGGCGGCGCAGGGTCAGCCCTTCGTCGCGCCGGCGGTCATGCCGGTGACCAGGTGCTTCTGGGCGAACAGGAAGACGATCGCGGCGGGTATCGCGATCAGCACGGCGGCGGCCGTCATCGGACCCCACTGGGCGGTGTACTGGTTGACGAACGTCTGCAGACCGCCGGCCAGCGTCATGCTGTCCTCGCCGACCATGAACGCCGAGGCGTAGGCGACCTCGCCCCAGGCGGTGATGAAGGCGTAGAAGCCGGTGACGGCCAGACCCGGGCGGGCGAGCGGCAGGATGAGCCGCCAGAACACGCCGAAGGGGTTGAGCCCGTCGACGCGGCCCGACTCGTCGATCTCGACCGGAATGGCGTCGAAGAACCCCTTCATCATCCAGGCGCAGAACGGCACGGCGATGGTGAGGTAGGTGATGATCAGGCCGACGGGCTGGTTGAGCAGGCCCATGTTCGACAGCAGGTTGTACAGCGGCACGATCAGGATGGCCATCGGGAACATCTGCGTGACCAGCAGGGTCCACATCAGCGGGCGCATGCCGGGGAAGCGGAAGCGGCTGATGGCGTACCCGGTGGTGGCGGAGATGAAGACCCCGACGACGACCGTGACGAACGCGATGAACAGGGAGTTCCAGAACCAGGACAGGAACGGGGTGTCGGTGAGCACCCGGGTGTAGTTCGCGAGGGTCGTCTCGCGGAAGAAGTCGGTGGTCGTGGCCAGCTCGGCGGGCTTGAGCGAGGTGAGCAGCAGCCACAGGATCGGGAAGACGGCGATCACCGAGGCGACCAGCAGCGTGGCGTGCAGCCCGAAGCTCGCGAGGGGGGAGCGCTTGCGCTCGCCGCGCAGCTCCAGGGGGGCCGAGGCCTTGACGTCTTGTGCGGTCATCGTCACCACACCTCTCCCTGCTTCTTCAGGGAGCGGCGGTAGACAGCCGCGAAGATCATCAGAAGCAGGAGGATGATCACGCCCCAGGTGGCCGACGTGGAGAAGTTGCGCGGGGTGTCCACGAAGGACATCCGGTAGGCCTGGGTGACCAGGATCTCCGTGGCGTCACCGGGTCCGCCCCGGGTGAGCAGGAAGATCACCGGGAACATGTTGAAGGTCCAGATGGTGCTGAGCAGGATCACCGTGGAGCTGACCGAGCGCAGCCCCGGGACCGTGATGTGGAGGAAGCGCTGCCAGGGGCTGGCCCCGTCCATCTCGGCCGCCTCGTACAGCTCGCCGGGGATGGACTGCAGCCCGCCGAGCATGGCGACCATCATGAAGGGGATGCCGAGCCAGACGTTCACGGCGATCACCGCGAACTTGGCGATCAGCGGGTCGTTGAGCCACGGCACCGCGTCGATGCCGCCGCCGGCCAGGACCTTGTTGAGCAGGCCGTTGTCCTGGTTGTAGAGGAAGTTCCAGGCGAAGATCGACACGAACCCGGGAACGGCCCACGGCAGGATGAGCATCATCCGGTAGACCGAGCGGCCGGCGAACTTGCGGTTCAGCATGTTCGCCAGGCCCAGCCCGAGAACGTAGGTGATCGCGACGCAGGAGACGGTCCAGACGACGGTCCAGACGAGCCGCTGGATGAACACCGGGTCGGTGAGCACGTCGACGTAGTTGTCGAGGCCGACGAACTCGTACGTCGCCGGGATGTGGTTCACCCCGATCGTCCGCTCGATGTTCGCCTCGGTGGCGTCGGTCATCGAGAGGTAGATGCCGCGGACGAGCGGGTATCCGATGATCACGCCGATGACGAGGACCACGGGCGCGATCATGGTCCAGGCGTACCAGTGCTTGGAGAGCGCGCGCCGGAGCCTCCCCGGCCTTGCCTCGGTCCCGCGGCTCGGGCCGCGGACGACGTCGTCGCCCGCGGCCCCGGCCGCCGACCGGCTGGTGGTCTGCACAGCCATCAGTCGGACTGCCTTCCTGCGTGTGGGGGTCGAACTTCGCTACAGGGGTTCAGTCTGGACTTACTTGTAGCCCTTGAGGAGCTTGCGGTAGGCGTCGCCCGTGGCCTTGGCGGCCTTCTCCGGGGTGGTCTGACCGGTCAGGACCTTCGTGTACTGGGTCTGCATCGGGGCGAAGAGGCTGCCGCCCTCGGGGACCCACGGGCGCTCGACGGCCTTCTCGATGACCGGCTTGAAGAACGTCACGATCTCGTTCTTCGCGACCTCGGGGTCGGCGAAGGCGGAGGTGCGGGTCGGGAGGATGCTGAGTTCCTTGGTGATGGTCGCCTGCACCTTGGACGAGCTCATGTACTTGACGAACTCGTAGGACGCGTCGAGGCTCTTCGAGCCCGCGTACACGGCGTAGTTGTGACCGCCCTGCGGGGCGCCCTGCGCGGCGCTGCCGGCGAAGATCGGGGCGACGCCCAGGTTGGCCGGGTCCTTGAACTCGGCGCCGGCGCGGGTGTCGGTCACGGCCCACGGGCCGTTGATCGTCATCGCGACCTTGCCGTCCTTGATGGACTTCTGCATGTTGTCCCAGCCGTTGGTGGCGTCCGTCTTCGCCACCCCGCTGTCGACCAGGTCCTTGACCAGCTTGAAGGCCTTGGCGCCGGCCTCGTCGTCGATCTTGACGGTCTTGGTCTTGGCGTCGATCATGTCGCCGCCCTCGCCGTAGAGGAACGGCAGGAACCAGTAGACGTCGTCGCCGCGCAGGTAGAGAGCCGTCTTACCGGTCTTCTTCTTGATCGTCTTGGCCGTGTCGATCAGCTCGGAGATGCTGGTCGGCGCCTCGACACCCGCCTCCTTCAGGATCTTCTTGTTGTAGAAGACGCCCAGGGAGTCGATGACCTGCGGGACGGCGTAGGTCTTGCCGTTGAACTTGGTGGAGGCCAGGGCCTGCGGAAGGTAGTCACCCTCGTCGTCGATCGCGGCCGTGCCGTCGAGCGGGGCGAGGTAGCCGAGCGAGGCGAAGTCCGGGGTCCAGGCGACCTCGGAACGCAGCACGTCGGGGGCGCCGGCGCCGGACGAGGCGGCGTTCTTGAACTTGTTCTGGGCGTCGGCGAAGGGCACGTTGACGTACTTGACGTCGACCTTGGGGTGCTGCTTCTCGAAGTCCTCGGCGAGGCGCTTGAAGACCTTGTCCTCGCTGCCGACCGTGGACGTGTCCCACCAGGTGACCGTGCCGGACAGCTCCCCGCCGGCCTTCTTGTCGCCCTTGGCGTCGGAACCGCCGTTGTCGTCGCCGCCGCAAGCCGTCGCCGCGAGCGCCAGGGCCGCGACCAGCGCGGTGGCCGCTATGCCACGTCGCATGTGAACTCCTTCAACAGGCGCCGCTCCATCACGACGCCGGGGTGTGCCCAGGAACGTAACAAGGATGCAAGGAGTCCGAAAGACTTTGCGGAGGATTTCTGCAAGGTGCGACGATCGTTACGTTCGCGTGTCCGGAGGGTTGCCGTTGCGCGCCTTGCCAAGCTGCGATTGCCTGTTTAGAGGGCATCCGCCCCGCTGTGCAAGCATGACTGAAAGGAATTGCAGCCAGACCGCGCAGATCCGGCCACCCTCCGCCGCCGTACGGGAACGGCGGGAGGACCGCGAGAGGACCGCCCATGACCCAGGCACGTGACACCCCGACCCCCTGGTGGCGCGACGCGGTGATCTACCAGGTGTACGTCCGCTCCTTCGCGGACGGCGACGGCGACGGGGTCGGCGACCTGCGCGGCGCCCGCGCCCGCCTGCCGCACCTGCGCGACCTGGGGGCCGACGCCGTCTGGCTCACCCCGTTCTACGCCTCCCCGCAGGCCGACGGCGGCTACGACGTCTCGGACTACCGCGCCGTCGACCCCCTCTTCGGGGACCTCGCCGACGCCGAGGAGCTCATACGCGAGGCGCACCGCCTGGGTCTGCGGGTGATCGTCGACGTGGTGCCCAACCACACCTCCGAGCGGCACCCCTGGTTCGCGAAGGCGCTGGCCGGCGACCCCGCCTTCCGGGAGCTGTACCACTTCCGTCCCGGCCGGGGCCTGCACGGCGAACTGCCCCCGAACGACTGGAAGTCCGTGTTCGGCGGCCCCGCCTGGACCCGGGTGGACGACGGCCCCTGGTACCTCCACCTCTTCGCCCCGCAGCAGCCCGACCTCAACTGGGAACACCCTGAGGTGCACGCCGAGTTCGAGTCGGTCCTGCGGTTCTGGCTGGGCCTCGGCGTCGACGGCTTCCGCATCGACGTCGCCCACGGGATGGTCAAGGCGGCCGGGCTGCCGGACGTCGGCCGTGAGGACCAGGCGCGGCTGATCGGCGGCGACCCGCTGCCGTTCTTCGACCAGGACGGGGTGCACGAGATCCACCGGGCGTGGCGGGCGCTGCTCGACACGTACGACGCGGTGCCGCTCGGCCCGGACGCCGCGGGCACGGCGCCTGGCGCGGACGGTGACGGCGACGGGGGCGCAGGCGGCGGGGCGGGCGCGGACGGCGGCGGGGTCGTCGCCGACCCCCGTACCGGTGCCGGTGCCGGTGCCCGTGCCGGTGCCGGTGCCGGTGAGCGCGGCACCCGCCCCGGCGGGCGGATCGCGGTCGCCGAGGCGTGGGCGAACTCCACCGAGCGGCTCGCCCGGTACGTCCGCCCCGACGAGCTGCACCAGGCCTTCAACTTCGCCTTCCTGAAGGCTCCTTGGGACGCCGCCACCCTGCACCGGGTCATCGAGGACTCCCTCGCCGCGACCCGCGCGGTCGGCGCCCCCACCACCTGGGTGCTCTCCAACCACGACGTGGTCCGCCACCCCACCCGGTACGGAAGCCTCGACCGCGCCCGCGCCGCCGCCCTGCTGATGCTCGCCCTGCCCGGCTCCGCCTACCTCTACCAGGGCGAGGAGCTGGGCCTCCCCGAGGTGGCCGACCTTCCCGACGAACTCCGCCAGGACCCCGCCTTCTTCCGCAGCGAGGGACGGGACGGCCTGCGCGACGGCTGCCGCGTCCCGCTCCCCTGGACCCGCGAGGGCGCGTCGTACGGCTTCGGCCCCGGCGGCTCCTGGCTCCCGCAACCCGCCGACTGGGGCGGGCTGAGCGTCGCCGCGCAGACCGGCGACCCGCGCTCGACCCTGGAGCTCTACCGCCGCGCCATCACGCTGCGCCGCGAGCTGCCGGGCCTCGGCGACGGCGCCATGGAGTGGCGGGAGGCCCCCGCCGGCGTCCTCGCCTTCACCCGCCCCGGCGTCCTGTGCGTCGTCAACATGACGGACGCGCCCGTCGAACTCCCGCTCCCCGGAACTCTGTTGCTGTCCAGCGGCCAGACACCGACACGCGCCGGGGAGGCGCCGGACGCCACCGTCCTGATCCCGGCCGATTCCTGCACGTGGTGGGCAATGTGACATGCGCCCGGTACAGTCCAACCCTATGACCGCACGCCTCGCCGACATCGCAGCACAGGCACGGGTCAGCGAGGCGACCGTCAGCCGGGTGCTCAACGGCAAGCCCGGCGTGGCGGCCGGCACCCGGGAGTCCGTCCTCGCCGCCCTCGACGTCCTCGGCTACGAGCGGCCCGTCCGGTTGCGGCAGCGCAGCGCGGGGCTCGTCGGCCTGATAACGCCGGAGCTGGAGAACCCGATCTTCCCGGCCCTCGCCCAGGTCATCGGCCAGTCGCTGACCCGCCAGGGCTATACCCCCGTCCTCGCCACCCAGACCCCCGGCGGGTCCACGGAGGACGAGCTGACCGAGATGCTGGTCGACCGGGGCGTCTCCGGCATCATCTTCGTCTCCGGGCTCCACGCCGACACCACCGCCGACATGCAGCGCTACGAGCAGCTGCGCGGCCAGGGCGTCCCGTACGTCCTCGTCGACGGCTTCTCCCCCAAGGTGCAGGCGCCGTTCATCTCCCCCGACGACCGGGCGGCGATGCGGCTCGCGGTCACCCACCTCGCCTCGCTCGGGCACACCCGGATCGGCCTGGCGGTCGGCCCGAAGCGGTTCGTGCCGGTGCTGCGCAAGATCGAGGGCTTCGCGACGGCGATGCAGGAGAGCCTCGGGGTGCCGCCGGACGCCTGCGACGAGTTCATCCAGCACTCCCTCTACACCCTGGAGGGCGGCCAGGCGGCGACCGTCGGGCTGATCGGACGGGGCTGCACGGCGATCGTCTGCGCCAGCGACATGATGGCGCTCGGCGCGATCCGCGCGGCCCGCCAGCTGGGCCGCGAGGTCCCGCACGACGTCTCGGTCGTCGGCTTCGACGACTCCCCCCTCATAGCCTTCACCGACCCGCCGCTCACCACCATCCGCAAGCCGGTCACCGCGATGGGCCAGGCCGCGGTCCGGGCGCTCCTGGAGGAGATCGGGGGCACCCCGGCCCCGCACAGCGAGTTCGTCTTCATGCCGGAGCTGGTGGTCCGCGGCTCGACCGCCTCGGCCCCCTGATCCGCCCCCTGATCCGCCGCCGGAACCGCCCGGATTCCGGGCATACCCCACCCCTGGGGGAACCCCCTGACGGAACCCGGGATTCCCTCCTCCGTGAGAGGGACGGGGTGCGGCAAAGACCCTTCCGGGGGATGATCGGCGGAGTAGGCCTTTCTGGCAGACTCTTCCCCCATGGGTGAGACGACGGTGACGACACTGGACGGGCGGCGTGCGACCGCCCCCTCATCCACGGCCGACGACCCGCCGTCCCGGGTACGCCTCGCCGTCCGGTCCCGGACGCCCAAGCGCCCCCGCGTCTGGTTCGAACTGCTGCTGATCGGCGTCAGCTACTGGGTCTACTCCCTGATCCGCAACGCCGTCCCCGAGCACCGCGAGACCGCGCTGCACCACGCGGACTGGATCTGGCGGGTCGAGTCGGACCTCGGCATCGCGGTCGAGAAGAGCATCAACCACGCGGTCGACTCCGTGACCTGGCTCGTGGTGTCGATGAACTACTACTACGCGACCCTGCACTTCATCGTGACCATCGGGGTGCTCGTCTGGCTCTTCCGGCGGCATCCGGGCCGGTACGCCGCCGCGCGGACCGTCCTGTTCGCGACCACCGGGGTCGCGCTGGTCGGCTACTACTTCTACCCGCTGGCCCCGCCGCGCCTGATGACCGGGCAGGACTTCATCGACACCGTGGTCGTCCACCAGACCTGGGGCTCGATGGCGTCCGGCGACCTCAAGCACATGTCGAACCAGTACGCGGCCATGCCGTCGATGCACATGGGCTGGTCGACATGGGCCGGTCTGATGATCTTCACGGTGGCCACCGTGCCGTGGGTCCGGGTGCTCGGGCTGCTCTACCCCGCGCTCACGCTCGTCGTCATCGTCGCCACCGCGAACCACTTCTGGCTGGACGCGGTGGGCGGCTGGATGTGCCTGGCGTTCGGGTTCCTCGTCTCCTGGCTGTGGTTCGGCGCGGTGCCGGGCCGGATGCCGCGGCTCGCGGCGGAACGGGAGCCGCGGTCGGAGCGGGACCTGCGGCGGTTGCTGTCGCGGAAGTGAGCACGGTTCCGGGGACGCTGTCCCGCTCGGCGCCGGAGCGCCGGCTCGGTCACGCCCCGTAGAACAGCCGCTCCACCACCGCCCGCGCCCGGCGGGTCGTGCGGCGGTAGTCGTCGAGCAACTCCCCCGCGTAGCCGGGCCCGTACCCCAGGTAGCGTCCGACCGCGGCCAGTTCGCGGCCGTCGGAGGGGAAGGTGTCGCCGGCCCGGCCGCGGACCAGCATGACCGCGTTGCGGACGCGGGTGGCGAGCACCCAGGCCTCGTCGAGCGTCGAGGCGTCCTCCGTCTCGACGAGCCCGGCCGCCTGGGCCGCGGCGAGCGCCTCGCGGGTGCGGGTGGTGCGCAGCCCCGGCTCCTCCCAGGCGTGCTGCATCTGCAGCAGCTGCACGGTCCACTCGACGTCGCTGAGCCCGCCGCGGCCGAGCTTGGTGTGCAAGGTGGGGTCGGTGCCGCGGGGCAGCCGCTCGGTCTCCATGCGCGCCTTCAGGCGGCGGATCTCGCGCACGGCGTCGTCGCCGAGGCCCTCCACCGGGTAGCGCAGGGGGTCGATCATCGCGACGAACTCCGCGCCGAGGTCGGCGTCGCCCGCGACAGGTTCGGCGCGAAGGAGCGCCTGCGACTCCCACACCAGCGACCAGCGCCGGTAGTACGCCCCGTACGACGCCAGCGTGCGGACCAGCGGGCCGCTCTTGCCCTCGGGGCGCAGGTCGGCGTCGATCAGGAGCGGCGGGTCGGCGGTGGGGAGCTGGAGCAGCCGGCGCATCTCGGCGACGACGGTCTTCGCGGCCTCGGACGCCTCGTGCTCGTCGACGCCGTCGCGCGGCCGGTGGACGAACAGGACGTCGGCGTCGGAGCCGTAGGCCAGCTCGTGGCCGCCGAAGCGGCCCATGCCGATGACCGAGAACCGGGTGGGCAGGGTGTCGCCCCACGTCTCGCGGACGGCGGCCCGCAGGGCGCCGGCGATCGTCGCGGCGGTGAGGTCGGAGACGGCCGCGCCGACCCGGTCGACGAGCTTGCCGCGGTCGACCTCGACGGGCGTCTCCTCGGTCCCGTAGGAGCCGACGATGTCGGCGGCGGTGGTCCGGAACAGCTCGCGGCGGCGGACCCCGCGGGCGGCGGCGACGGCCCCCTCGGCGGTGTCGGCGCGGCCGACGGCGGCGAGGATCTCCTGCTCCAGCGCCTTGCGGTCGCGGGGCGCGAGCCCCTCGGGGTCGCCGAGCAGGGCGACGGCCTCGGGGGCGCGCAGCAGCAGGTCGGGGGCGAGCCGGCCGGCCGAGAGGACCCGGGCGAGGTTCTCGGCGGCGGCGCCCTCGTCGCGCAGGAGCCGCAGGTACCAGGGGGTCTTGCCGAGGGCGTCGGAGACCTTGCGGAAGTTGAGCAGCCCGGCGTCGGGGTCGGCGGAGTCGGCGAACCAGCCGAGCAGGACCGGGAGCAGGGTGCGCTGGATGGCGGCCTTGCGGCTCACCCCGGACGCCAGCGCCTCCAGGTGGCGCAGGGCGGCGGCCGGGTCGGCGTAGCCGAGGGCGGTCAGGCGCTGGCGGGCGGCGCGCGGGCTGAGGCCGGTCTCGCCGGGGCCGAGCTGGGCGACGGCGTCGAGCAGCGGCCGGTAGAAGATCTTCTCGTGCAGCCGGCGGACGACGGACGCGTGCCGCTTCCAGGCCCGGTTCAGCTCGGTGACCGGCTCGGTGCGCAGCCCCAGCGAGCGGCCGAGGCGGCGCAGGTCGGTCTCGTGCTCGGGGACGAGGTGGGTGCGGCGCAGCCGGTGCAGCTGGATGCGGTGCTCCAGGGACCGCAGGAAGCGGTACGCCTCGCCGAGCTGCTGGGCGTCCGCGCGGCCCACGTACCCGCCGCGGGCGAGCGCGTCGAGCGCGTCGAGGGTGGTGCCGGAGTGCAGGGTGGCGTCGCTGCGGCCGTGCACGAGCTGCAGGAGCTGGACGGCGAACTCGACGTCCCTGAGCCCGCCGGGGCCGAGCTTCAGCTCCCGCTCGACCTGGGCGGCGGGGATGTTGTCGACGACCCGGCGGCGCATCTTCTGCACGTCGGGGACGAAGTTCTCGCGGTCGGCGGCCTGCCACACCAGCGGCGAGACGGCCTCGACGTAGTCCTCCCCCAGCCGGACGTCGCCGGCGACCGGGCGGGCCTTGAGCAGCGCCTGGAACTCCCAGGTCTTGGCCCAGCGCTGGTAGTAGGCGAGGTGCGAGGACAGGGTGCGGACGAGGGGGCCGTTGCGGCCCTCGGGGCGCAGGTTGGCGTCTACGGGCCAGATGACGCCTTCGACGGTGGTCTCCGAGCAGATCCGCATCAGGTGGGAGGCGAGGCGGGTGGCGGCGCGCATGGCCTCGGCCTCGTCGGGGGCGTCCGCGCCGGTCCCGCCGGACGCCGCTCCCCCGTGGCCGGCCGTCGCGGCCGGTTCCGCGACGAAGATGACGTCCACGTCGGAGACGTAGTTCAGCTCGTGGCCGCCGCACTTGCCCATCGCGATCACCGCGAGCCGGCAGGCGGCGGCGTCCTCCGGTGCGTCCCTGCGGGCCATCGCGAGGGCGGCGCGGAGGGTGGCGGTGGCGAGGTCGGCGAGCTCGGCGGCGACCTGGGCGACGTCGGTCGTGCCGCAGACGTCCCGGGCGGCGATGGAGAGCAGGCACCGGCGGTAGGCGACCCGCAGCGAGACGGGGTCGACGGCCTCCGCGAGGCCGCGCTCGAACTCCGCGACGCCGGGGTGCAGGTCGGCGGGCTCGTACGAGGCGAGGACCTGCCAGTCCCCTGGGTGCCGGGCGAGGTGGTCACCGAGCGCCTCCGAAGCGCCGAGCACGCCGAGCACCCTGTCCCGCAGCGGCTTCGCGCTGATCAGCGTGCCAAGCAGCCGGCGGCGCTCCTCGTCGTCGGGCTGCGCCTCGGCGAGCCGCAGCAGCCCGAGCAGCGCGAGGTCCGGGTCGGCGGTCTGCCCGAGCCCCTCCAGCAGCACCGGATCGCCGCGCACGCCCGCCAGCGCCTCGCTCTGCAGGTGCCGTTCCGCGCTCCCCGGATCCGTGAACCCGTGCCGGAGCAACCGCGTGAACGTACTGCTCCTGCGCCCCGGCACCGTCATCCCGCCGCCCTCCTGATCATCGCTCCGATCTCAGCCTAGAGCCTGCGGCGCGGCGGGGTCGGCCGGGCGGTGAACCGCGGCCGGGCGGGCGCGGCGGGGCGTGCATGCGGACGGGCGGTGGGCAGGTCGGGGGTTGGCGGGCAGGCGGCGGGTGCGGACGGCGGGGTTGCCCGCAGGCGGCGCAGCAGGAGCGGCCCGGCGGTGCAATGCGGGTGGGCGGGCGCGGGGGGGCGGGCGGACGGACGGGCGGACGGGCGGACGGTGGGCAGGTCGGGGGTTGGCGGGCATGCGGCGGGTGCGGGCATCGGCTCGCGCACGGGTGCGGTCCGGTTCGGGCGCCTCGCCGCCCCGCCCGGGGCGCGCGGATTCTGCGAGGCGACGCGAACCGGGTGCGGGGAGCCGTGGCGGGGAGGACGATGGAGCTGCGCGCCGTCGCCGTCATCGGAGCGTCGTCGCGTCGTCGCGCACGAAACAGCTTCGCCCCGTCTCATCCGCCGCCTCCGGAGGACCCGCCATGGACTGGACGCTCGAAGTCATCGAAGTCCCCGTCTCGGACATCGACCGCGCGAAGGCGTTCTACGCCGAGCAGGTCGGCTTCAAGGTCGACCTCGACAGCGAGGTCGGGCCCGGGATGCGGATCGTCCAGCTCACGCCGCCCGGCTCGCGCTGCTCGATCGCGCTGATCGCCGGGATGCCGCTGCCCCCCGGCGCCCCCGAGCGGGCCGAGCCCGGCTCCCTGCGCGGCCCGCAGCTCTGCGTCACCGACATCACCGCCGCCCACGCCGAACTCACCTCGCGGGGCGTCGACGTCTCCCCCGTCCAGCACGTCGGCGCCACCGGCTGGGAGCCCGGCCCCGGCGACCCGTGGAACTCCTTCGCCTTCTTCACCGACCCCGACGGCAACGCGTGGACGCTCCAGGAGGCGCCGTCCCCGCTCTCGGAGCGCTGAGGTGTCACGACCGGCGCGGTCGTGACCTTCCCCATCGGGTGCCGTCGATGACGAGGGACAGGCCCCAGACCACGATTCCGGCCGCCACCGCGGCGTAGTTGTCGAAGGTCAGTCCGGCGATCAGCATCGCGGTGCCCACCGCGTCGAACAGCCGCAAGCCGCCCTCGCCGCGCGTGTACACGCCCCGGCGGACTCGAACCGCCACCACCGTGAGATGGACGGCCTGCACCACGATCAACCCGGCGAAAACCCACACCTTGACCTCGGAGAATCCCATGCCGCGCAATCTAGGGGCGTCTCGGCCGGCCCGAGCGGCGGAAGGGTGAACTCCGGCCGAAGTCGCGGCGCCGTCAGCCCTCCCACACGGAGGCCGGCGGCAGACCGCGCTCGGCGCGGGCGCGGTCGGTGAGCTCCTGGACCAGCTCGGTCTTCGCCTCGGTGTAGGCGTCCGGATCGCTGCCCGCCTCCGCGATCCGCCGCTTCAGCAGCGCGTACCGGGTCGCGTCCTCGGGGTGCGCCCTGAGGTGGTCGCGGAACAGCCGCTGCGCGCGGTGCGGCCAGCTCGCCGCGGTGACCACATGGAAGTGATGGGTCCGGCGGCCGTCCGCCTGTCGGACGAACAGCAGCCGCTCCGGCATCCCCGGATCCAGCGGCACGTATCCGAGTCCCGCGAGCACGGCCCCCCGGCGCTCCACCGCTTCCAGCTCCTCCGCCGCGCCCATCAGGTCGATGACCGGCTTGGCCGCAAGACCCGGCACGGCGGTCGACCCGATGTGCTCGATCTCCCCCACGACCCCGCCGAGCGCCCCCCGCAACTCCCCGATCGCGCCCTCCGCGAGCCCCGGCCAACGGGGGTCGTACGGAACGATCTCGGTGCGCTGCGCGGGCGGTCGACTCATGCCCGGCACCCTCTCACAGCGGCGTGCTCGCGGCCCTGCGCCGCTTGAGCCGCTGGAGCCCGCGGGTGACGAAGTAGGCGGCCACCAGCAGCCAGCCGAGCCCGGTGACGACCACCGCGGCGATGTGTGTCCAGAACAGCAGGCCGCCGAACATCAACACATAGCCGACGGCTTCCGTCAGTTGGATCAGGGCTTCGCTGCGGGGCACCTCGCGGCGCCGCAGCCGCCGCAGCACGGTCTTCAGGTACAGGGCGTTGAGGAACAGCAGGAGGCCGAAGAACCAGCGCATCACCTCGGGAAAGAAGTCCACGCGCCGCAACGTAATGCCGCGCCGACCGGCCCGGGCGGCGGAAGGCTGAACTCCGCCGGAAGTCGGGGGGCGGCACCAACAGCGCCGGGTCGACGGCGGGTTGTCGCCGTCGGCCCGGGCGGGGTCGCCGGAGGCCCTACGCCTTGCGCTCCTGCCAGCGGTTGGTGATCGGCAGGCGGCGGTCCTTGCCGAAGCCCTTCGCGGAGATCTTGGTGCCCGGCGGGTACTGCCGCCGCTTGTACTCCGCGGCGTCGACCATCCGCAGGACGCGCGTGACGAGCTCGTCGTCGAACCCGGCGGCGACGATCGCGTCGCGCCCCTGGTCGCGGTCGACGTACATCGCCAGCACGCGGTCGAGCACGTCGTAGTCCGGCAGCGAGTCGGTGTCGACCTGGTCGGGCCGCAGCTCCGCGCTCGGCGGCTTGCTGATGGAGTTCTCGGGGATCGGCGGCGTCTGCCCCCGGTCGGCCGCGGCCCGGTTGCGCCACCGGGCGAGCCGGAAGATCGCGCTCTTGTAGACGTCCTTGATCGGCCCGTACGCGCCCACCGAGTCGCCGTAGAGCGTCGAGTAGCCCACCGCCAGCTCGGACTTGTTGCCCGGGGCGAGGACGATGTGCCCCTCCTGGTTGGAGAGCGCCATCAGCATCGTGCCGCGCAGCCGGGACTGGAGGTTCTCCTCGGCGAGCCCGGTGAGACCGAGCGAGCCCATGTACGCGTCGAACATCGGCGCGATGGGCACGGTGCGGAGGTCGAGCCCGGTGCGCCGCGCCAGCTCCTCGGCGTCGCCGATGGAGTGGTCGGAGGAGTACCGCGACGGCATGGCGACGCCGTAGACGTTCTCCGCGCCGAGCGCGTCGCAGGCGAGCGCCGCGGTGAACGCGGAGTCGATGCCGCCGGACAGGCCGATGAGCACCGAGCGGAACCCGTTCTTCGCGACGTAGGCGCGCAGGCCGACGACCAGCGCCGTGTAGACCTCCTCGTCGTCGTCGAGCCGGTCGGCGTACCCGCCGAGCAGCTCGGGCTCGTACGCGGCGAGCGGCTCCCCGGAGACGACGACGTGCTCGATCCGCAGCCCGTCGTCCACGACGCCGGACGGCGGGACGGCCGCGGCGGCCGGCAGGTCGAGGTCGAGGACGACGCATCCCTCCTCGAACTGCGGGGCGCGCGCCACGACTTCGCCCCGTGCGTCGACGACGATCGTGTCACCGTCGAAGACCAGCTCGTCCTGGCCGCCCATCATCGCCAGGTACGCCGTCGTGCAACCGGCCTCCTGGGCGCGCTTGCGGACGAGTTCGAGGCGGTCGTCGTCCTTGTTCTGCTCGTACGGCGAGGCGTTGATCGACAGCAGCAGGCCCGCGCCGGCCGAGCGGGTCGCGGGCACCCGGCCGCCGTCCTGCCAGAGGTCCTCGCAGATCGCGAGCGCGACGTCGACGCCGTGCACGCGCAGCACGGGCAGGGTCTCGCCGGGCACGAAGTAGCGGAACTCGTCGAAGACGCCGTAGTTCGGCAGGTGGTGCTTGGAGAAGGCGAGCACCACCTCGCCGCGGTGCAGGACCGCGCCCGCGTTGCGGGGCGCGCCCGCCGGCTGGCCGAACTTCGGCACCGCGTGGTCCGTGCGGTCCAGGTAGCCGACGACGACCGGCACCTCGCCGAGGCCCTCCTGGTGGAGCGTCGCCGCCAGCGCGTGCAGCGCGGCGCGCGAGGCGTCGACGAAGGACGAGCGCAGGGCCAGGTCCTCGACGGGGTAGCCGGTCAGCGCCATCTCGGGGAACGCCACGAGATGCGCGCCCTGCTCGACGGAGTGCCGGGTCCAGTGCACGATCGTCGCGGCGTTCCCGGTGAGGTCGCCGACGGTCGAGTCGATCTGATTCAGGGCGAGGCGTAGTTGAGGCACGCCCCCCAGTGTAATCGTCAATCCGACGCGATGTCCTGCGGGCGGGGTGTGACGCGCGCGGCACGGGATGCGGCACGGGGCACCGTACGGCGCCGGCGGGCGGGGCGGCCTGCGGCGCGCGGGCCGGGCGCGGGGCGTCGCGCGGCGACGGCGGGCGGGGCGGGCGCGGGGCGTCGTCCGGCGACGGCGGGCGGGGCGGCGTGCGGCGACGGCGGGCGGGGGGCGTCCTTTGCCGACGGCGGGCGGGGCGGCCCGCGGCGGGTGGGCCGGCCGGGCGGGGGCCGGTCCGGTCTTGAGCGCGGGCCGGCCGTGTGCGGGAGCCGCGCGGGCCGGCCGTGTGCGCGAGCCGCGCGCACCGCCCGGTGCCGAACCCCGGAACGCCGGACCGCCCCGGCGGACGCCTCGCGTCGCGTCAGCCCTCCGCCGTCGCCCCGCGCTCCGCCGTCGCCCCGCGCTCCTTGAGCATGTCCGCCATGAGCTGGATCTCGGAGTTCTGGCCGGCGACCATGTCCCCCGCCAGGGTCTTCTCGACGTCGACCGTGCACTTCTGCTCGCACGCCTGTGCCATGTGGACGCCGCCCTTGTGGTGCGCGGTCATGAGCTGCAGGTAGAGCACCTCGGCCGCGCGGCCGTTCGCCTTCCGGAGCTTCTCCAGGTCGGTGCGGGTGGCCATGCCGGGCATCAGCGAGCCGTCGCCGACCCCGTCCGCCGGCATGCCCATCCAGGTCATCGGCTTGTCGGGGGTGGACTTCGGCTCGCCCCACATGTCCAGCCAGCCCAGCATCATCCCGCGCTGGTTGGCCTGGGTGTTGGCGATGTCGTACGCGAGCCGCCGGACCTCCTCGTCCTTCGTGCGGTCGCGCACGATGAACGACATCTCAACGGCCTGCTGGTGGTGCACCGACATGTCCCGGGCGAACCCGGAGTCGGCCGCGGCGGGCCGCTGCGCCTCCGGGTCGCCGCCGGCCGTGGCGATCGTGACCGCGCCGGCGGTGACGAGCACCGCCGTCGCGCACAGCCCGGCCCACGCTGCGGTGGGACGCAGGCTCACTGCCCGATCCCACCCGTGCAGGCGGCGCCCTTCTCAGGCGTCTGCGGGCCCTGGACGTACTTGGTGAAGAACTGGTCGACCCGCGGGTCGGACGCCTTGTCCACCGTCAGCTGCTTGCCCCAGGCGGACAGCATGATCGTGCCCTTCTGGCCGTCGTACGGGCTCATCAGGGAGTACGGGGTCTTGCCGACCTTCTCCTCGAGCGCCTTGACGTCCGCCTCGGCGGCGCTCTTGTTGTACGTGACCCACACCGCGCCGTGCTCCAGGGAGTGCACCGCGTTCTTGTCGGCGATCGCCTGCTTGTAGACGTCGCCCTCGCAGTTCGCCCACACCTGGTCGTGGTCACCGCCCACCGGGGGCGTCATGTCGTACTTCACCGGCTCGGTGACGTGGTTGCGGCCGAGCTTCTTCGGGTCCCAGGACTTCTCGCCCTCGACCGGCTTCCTGGCCTCGGCGGCCTGCTGCTCGTCCTTCTCGTTCGCGGCGCTCACCGCCCAGTAGGCCCCGCCGCCGATGGCCAGGACGATGACCGCGCTGACGGTGATCGTGAGGATCCGGTTGCGTCGGTCGCGCGCCTGCTCGGCCCGGCGCATCTCCTCTATTCGGGCGCGGCGGTCGGACGCGTTCTTCTTGGCGGAACCCATGGTGAAGTCCTTCGGGGGGTGCGGGCAGGGCAGCCTTCGAATCGTATGTGGCAGGTGGGACGGCGTACACCGATCCCGGACCCGTAATCTGGCGGAAACCGCGCCCGGCGAGACTGGACCTGTTTCCGCCTGCCGGGACGGTGGTGCACAGGCCGTCTGAACTGCGAGGATGTTAGCCATGGACAAGCAGCAGGAGTTCGTGCTCCGCACACTTGAGGAGCGCGACATCCGATTCGTGCGCCTGTGGTTCACCGATGTGCTCGGCTTCCTGAAGTCGGTCGCGGTGGCCCCCGCCGAGTTGGAGCAGGCCTTCGACGAGGGTATCGGCTTCGACGGCTCGGCCATCGAGGGCTTCGCCCGGGTCTACGAGTCGGACATGATCGCCAAGCCGGACCCGTCGACGTTCCAGGTGCTGCCGTGGCGCGCGGAGGCGCCGGGTACCGCGCGGATGTTCTGCGACATCCTGATGCCGGACGGCTCGCCGTCGTTCGCCGACCCGCGCTTCGTGCTCAAGCGGATCCTGGCGAAGACGTCGGACCTCGGGTTCACCTTCTACACCCACCCCGAGATCGAGTTCTTCCTGCTGAAGAACAAGCCGACCGACGGCTCACGGCCGACCCCGGCGGACAACTCGGGCTATTTCGACCACACTCCGCAGAACGTCGGCATGGACTTCCGCCGGCAGGCGATCACCATGCTGGAGTCCATGGGCATCTCGGTGGAGTTCAGCCACCACGAGGGGGCGCCGGGCCAGCAGGAGATCGACCTGCGGTACGCCGACGCGCTCTCCACCGCGGACAACATCATGACGTTCCGGCTGGTCATGAAGCAGGTCGCGCTCGAACAGGGCGTGCAGGCGACGTTCATGCCGAAGCCGTTCTCGGAGTACCCGGGCTCGGGCATGCACACCCACCTCTCGCTCTTCGAAGGCGACCGCAACGCGTTCTACGAGTCGGGTGCGGAGTACCAACTCTCCAAGGTGGGACGGTCGTTCATCGCCGGGCTGCTGAAGCACGCGGCGGAGATCTCCGCGGTCACCAACCAGTGGGTGAACTCCTACAAGCGCATCTGGGGCGGCTCGTCCCGCTCCGCCGGCGCGGGCGGCGAGGCCCCCTCGTACATCTGCTGGGGCCACAACAACCGCTCCGCGCTCATCCGCGTCCCCATGTACAAGCCCGGCAAGACCGGTTCGGCGCGCGTCGAGGTCCGCTCCATCGACTCCGGCGCGAACCCCTACCTCACCTACGCCGTCCTCCTCGCCGCCGGCCTCAAGGGCATCGAGGAGGGCTACGAGCTCCCCGCCGGCGCGGACGACGACGTCTGGGCCCTCTCCGACGCGGAGCGCCGCGCCATGGGCATCGAACCCCTCCCCCAGAACCTCGGCGAGGCCATCGCCCTCATGGAACGCAGCGAACTCGTCGCCGAAACCCTCGGCGAACACGTCTTCGACTTCTTCCTCCGCAACAAGAAGCAGGAGTGGGAGGAGTACCGCAGCGAGGTCACGGCGTTCGAACTCCGCAAGTCCCTTCCGGTGCTGTAACCCCAGCTCAGACGGGTTTCACCCGCGCACGTCCACTCCGGGCCGACGGCACTCCGCCGTCGGCCCGGAGTCGCTTCTCACCCCGGACCGTCCACGGGCCGCCGGGCGCGGTGTCCTCCCAGGCAGGCGCGACGGGGATGGCGGTCGACGCCGCCGTCATAGCCAGGATCAGGATCGGCGTCAGCCTTGAGCAGGAGCAGGTCGACCGCATTCGGGCCATGCGGAACGGGCCGGGATGGACGTGTCGGCGTACGCCGTGCACGTCGCCGTCCGGCAGACGGCAGAGACCGAGGCCATCGAGGCGCGGTTCGCGCAGGTGGATGCCCTGATCGCCGAGGCCGAGGCGGGAGCGCACGCACCGCCCCCGAAGACGGCACCGACGACGCCTGGGTGGCCCTCGCCGCGGCCCGGCACGGGAGCGCGGTCGTCTTCACCAGTCACCCGGACGACCTCCGTCCGTACCTGGAGGTCCTCGACGCGCCTGACGTGCACGTCGTCACGGTCTGAGGCACCGGGTCCGGCGTCAGCCGCCTGCCGACACCGACTCCCGTCGGGCCGAGGAGGCGACGAGGCGTTCCGAGCCCGTCGGGGCGGATCGGCGGTGGTCGACCGCGTACGCCACCAGGGCGACGGCGATGCCGAGGAGGGCGAGGGCGGAGCCGGCGAGGGCGGGGGAGGTGGTGCCGAGGCCGGCGGCGAGGGTGAGGCCGCCGAGCCAGGCGCCGCCCGCGTTGGCGAGGTTGAAGGCGGCCTGGTTGGCGGAGGAGGCCAGGGAGGGGGCCGAGGAGGCCTTCTCCATGACCATGAGCTGGAGCGGCGAGCCGGTGACGAACGCGGACATCCCGAGCAGGGTGACGCCGACGGCCGCGGTGACCTCCGCGCGCATGAGCAGCGGGAAGAGGGCGAGGACGACGGCGAGGGCGATCAGCCCGCCGAAGAGGGTGCCGCGCAGGGAGCGGTCGGCGAGGCGGCCGCCGAGGAGGTTGCCCGCGGTGGCGCCGACGCCGAAGAGGGCGAGCAGCAGGGTGACGGACGCCTCGGCGAAGCCGGCGGCGTCGGTGAGCATCGGCGTGACGTAGCTGTACGCGGCGAACAGCGCGCCGAAGCCCGCGACGGTGGTCGCGAAGGCGAGCCAGACCGGCAGCGTGCCGAGCGCGGCGAGCTCGCGGCGCAGGCCCGCCTCCTGGCGGCGCTCGGGGCCGTCGGCCGGGACGAGCAGCGCGAGCGCGGCCATCGCGGCGACGCCGATGACGGAGACGGCGAGGAACGTCGCACGCCAGCCCGCCTGCTGGCCCATCAGCGTGGCGAGCGGAACGCCGACGACGTTGGCGACGGTCAGGCCGAGGAACATCAGCGACACCGAGCGCGCCTTGCGCTCCGGCGCGACGAGCTGGGTGGCGACGACCGCGCCGACGCCGAAGAACGCGCCGTGCGGCAGCCCGCTGAGGACGCGCGCGGCGAGCAGCCAGTGCTCGTCGGGGGCGAGCGCGGAGAGCGCGTTGCCGACGACGAACAGCGCCATCAGCCCGATGAGCACCGTCCGCCGGGGCATCCGCGCGGTCGCCGCGGCGAGCAGCGGCGCGCCGATCACGACCCCCAGCGCGTACGCGGACACCAGGTGGCCGGCGGCGGGGAGGGAGATGTGCAGGTCGTCCGCGACGTCGGGGAGCAGCCCCATCATCACGAACTCGGTGGTGCCGATGCCGAACGCGCCGATGGCGAGTGCGAGCAGGGCGACGGGCATGGCGAAGGAACCTTTCGGCGGGTGGAGCGGGACACGGGTTAAGTTCAGCTACTGAACAAAGAGTGTCACCCGAAGTGTTCCCGCGTCTAACCGGCGGGTTTCGACGAGGTGAAACCCGCTCCGGCCCGGACCCTCAGAGCGTGACCGTCGCGGCGATCGGCAGATGGTCGCTGCCGGTCCTCGTCAGCGACCAGGACCGCTTCGGCTCGACCCCCTTGACCAGGATCTGGTCGATGCGCGCCATCGGGAACTTCGCGGGCCAGCTGAACCCGAACCCGTCGCCCGCCGCGCCCTGCGTGGACCGCATCTGCGAGGTCACCGCCCGGAGCGAGCGGTCGTTCATGGTGCCGTTGAGGTCGCCGAGCAGGATGACGTCGTCGAGCTGCTCGCGCGCGATCGCCTCGCCGAGCGCGTCCGCGCTCTGGTCGCGCCGGCTGGCGGTGAAGCCCGCGTCGAGCTTGACCCGCACCGAGGGCAGATGGGCGACGTAGACCGCGACGTCGCCCCGGTCGGTGGCCACGGTCGTGCGCAGCGCGCGCGTCCAGCCGAGCTTGATGTCGACGGGCCGCGTGGCGCTGAGCGGGTACTTGCTCCACACCCCGACCGTGCCCGCCACCTGGTGGTGCGGGTACTCCTTCGCCAGCGCCCGCTCGTAGACCGGCACGGCGTCCTCGGTCAGCTCCTCCAGGGCGATGACCTGCGCCCCCGACGCGGCCACGGACCGCGCGGTGCCCTCGGGATCGCCGTTCTCCGCGTTAACGTTGTGCGTGGCGACGGTGAGGTCGCCGCCGCCGCCCGACTTGTCGGTGATCAGGCCGCCGAACATGTTCGCCCACACGACCAGCGGGATCAGGGTCGCCACGAGGGCGGTCGCCGAGCGGCGCAGCAGGCCGAGCACGACCAGGACGGGGACGCCGAGGCCTAGCCACGGCAGGAACGTCTCCAGGAGGCTGCCGAGGTTGCCCGCCCGGTTGGGGACGTCCGCGTGGAGGATCATCACCAGCGCGAGCACCACGGCGCACACCGCGAGGACGATCCCCCGCCGCCACATCCCGCGTCCGGCCCGCCACCGCGCGCCGAACCGGCGCCGGCCCGCCGCGGGCTCCTCGGCCCACTCCCGTCGGTCGTCGGCGGGCTCGTCGGCCCGTGCGCCGCGGCCGTCGGCGGGCTCGCCCGGCCACGTCCCCGCGGGCTCGCCCGGCCACGTCCCCGCGGGCTCGGCCGCGTACTCCTGCGGCCCGCCGGGCCGGTTCGCGTTCCCGTGTCCCATGTCCGTCATGTGCGCCGCGCCATACCGTCGTCCTTACCGTCTGCCGTCCGCTCGGCCCGCCTACGACCCTAGGCGATGACCAGCGTCTTTCCGGTCGTTCTCGCTAAACGACGGGGGGCGGGGACGGAGAGGTTCCGATGCGTCGCGGATGTGACAGAACCCGCACACGCGGCGCGCCCGGCCGGAAGGGCGGACCGGGTCCGGGGGCGGGCGACCGCCGGGGGAGGACCGTGCCGCCCCGGCGGCGGGTTCAACGTGGCCCGATGCCCCGCATCACCGCATCGACGATCTCCGCCGGCAGCTCCGCCGGCAGCTCGCCGTCCGACCGGAGGACCGACCGCACCAGGATCGGGCCGAAGACGAGGTCGTTGACGAGCCCCGGATCGAGGTCCGCGCGGATCTCCCCCGTCTCCATCCCCCGCCGGATGACGGCGAGCGCGGCTGCGCGCCGCCCCTCGACGACGGTGTCGTGGTAGGCCGCCCACAGCTTCGGCAGCGTCTTCATCTGGGCGAACACGCTGTGGATCAGCATCGACGACTGCTTCGCGAGCCCCCGCTGCCGCAGCGACTCCAGCATCGCGAGGAGGTCGTCGCGCACGGACGTGCCCGGCAGCGGCGGATCGGCCGGCTCCATCGTCTTCATGACGTCGACGAACAGCGCCTCCTTGCCCGACCAGCGCCGGTAGATCGTCGCCTTGCCGACGCGGGCCGCACGGGCCACGCCCTCGACGGACAGCTCGGCGAGCGGGGTGCCCTGTTCGAGCAGGTGGACGACGGCCTCGATGATCGACCGCTCGACGGCCTCGCTGCGGGGCCGCCCGCGCGCCGCTCCGCCCGCCGACGCGCCTGCTCCGGTCGCCTGCCGCTCCTCCGGGGACACCCGTAATCCGCCTCTCGCCGACTGCTGCCGAGACCGCTGTGGCCAGGGCCGATTGTGCCTCAGCGGGCCCGTGCGAGCGGAACCGCCGCCCGCACGGGCCCGCCGGGGGCCGTGCGGGAA
>NZ_JBHWZH010000071.1:0-31047 GCF_042728285.1 Streptomyces sp. NPDC060194
GTCTCGGGAATTCCGTTCAGATCTCGCCCCGCAGCTTGGCGAGGGCCTCCGCGAGGATCGCCTCGCCGTCCGCGTCGCTGCGCCGCTCGCGTACGTAGGCGAGGTGCGTCTTGTAGGGCTCGGTGCGGGGCGGGGCGGGCGGGTCGTCGCGGTCCTGACCGGCCGGGAATCCGCAGCGCGGGCAGTCCCAGGTGTCGGGGACCTGTGCGTCACTGGCGAAGCTCGGCTGCGTCTCGTGCCCGTTCGAGCACCAGAAGGAGATGCGCAGGCGAGGCGCGGACTCGCCGCGCTCGGCCTCGCCCATCGGCCCCGCTCCGACCCGGCTGCCCCGGATCGCGTTGCCACTTGCCACGGTCGTAACTCCCTGCGTGATGGTGCGCGAAGAGACTTCAGTCTACGGAACACCCAACGGGCGTCCAGTGATTGGAGTTACACCGTCACATCACGACTCGGTCGCCGCGGCTGCCTCAGGTGAGCTTCACCAGCAGGCCGAGTGCGACAATGCACGCGAACCACAGCAGACCGACCACGACGGTGATGCGGTCGAGGTTGCGCTCGGCGACCGAGGAGCCGCCGACGGAGGACTGCATGCCGCCACCGAACATGTCGGAGAGGCCGCCACCCTTCCCCTTGTGCATGAGCACCAGGAGCATCAGCAGGAGGCTGAAGACGATGAGGGCGATCTGGAACCCCAGGATCACGGCTGAACCAACTTCCTCGGACTGCGGACGGGACAAGAGAACCACGAGAACTGCGGGGCCGGACGGATGGTCCGCCCGGCCCCGCAAGGGTACGACGTAAACGCGTTACCGCATACTCACTGACCTGGCCCAGCGGCGTCTACTGGTCGCGGAACCGGACGATCTTGACGAACTCGTCGACGTCCAGCGCCGCCCCGCCGATGAGGGCGCCGTCGACGTCGGGCTGCGCCATGATCGCGGCGACGTTGCCGGACTTCACGGAGCCGCCGTACTGGATGCGGACCTTGTCGGCCAGCTCCTGCGAGTACAGCTCGGCGAGCCGGCCGCGGATCGCCCCGCAGACCTCCTGCGCGTCCTCGGGGGTGGCGACCTCGCCGGTGCCGATGGCCCACACGGGCTCGTAGGCGATGACGATGCTCTCGGCCTGCTCGGCGGGGATGTCCTTCAGGCCGCCGTCGACCTGGGCGAGCGTGTGCGCGACCTGGTTGCCGGCCTTGCGGACGTCGAGGCCCTCGCCGACGCAGAGGATCGGGGTCAGGCCGTGGCCGTAGGCGGCCTTCACCTTGGCGTTGCAGACCTCGTCGCTCTCGCCGTGGTACTGGCGGCGCTCGGAGTGCCCGACCGCGACGTAGGTGCACTTGAGCTTCGCGAGCATCGCGCCGGAGATCTCACCGGTGTACGCGCCGGACTCGTGCGCCGAGATGTCCTGGGCGCCGTACCTGATCTTCAGCTTGTCGCCGTCGACGAGGGTCTGGACGGACCGCAGGTCGGTGAAGGGCGGCAGGACGGCGACCTCGACGGCGTCGTAGTCCTTGTCGGTCAGCGAGAAGGTGATCTTCTGGGTGTGGGCGATGGCCTCGAGGTGGTTGAGGTTCATCTTCCAGTTGCCCGCCATCAGCGGGGTACGGGTGCTCATTGCGTTCAGTTCTCCAGTGCGGCGAGGCCGGGGAGCGTCTTGCCCTCGAGGTATTCGAGGGAGGCGCCGCCGCCGGTCGAGATGTGGCCGAAGGCATTCTCGTCGAAGCCGAGGATGCGCACGGCGGCGGCCGAGTCGCCACCGCCGACGACCGTGAAGGCGGGCGAGTCGAGCAGCGCCTGCGCGACGGCCTTGGTGCCGCCCGCGAAGTCGGGGTGCTCGAAGACGCCCATGGGGCCGTTCCAGAACACGGTGGCCGCGTCGGCGAGCTTCGAGGCGTAGAGCTTGGCGGTCTCCGGGCCGATGTCCAGGCCCTCCTGGTCGGCCGGGATGCCGTCGGCGGCGACCGTGGTGGGGTGGGCCGGGGTCTTGCCCTTGAGGTCGGGGAACTCCGGTGAGACCAGCACGTCGACGGGGAGGACGAACTCGACGCCCTTGTCCTTCGCGCGCTGCAGGTACTCGGTGACGACCGGGACCTGGTCCTCCTGCAGCAGCGAGATGCCGACCTCGTGGCCCTGGGCCTTGAGGAAGGTGTACGCCATGCCGCCGCCGATGAGGATGCGGTCGGCGCGCTCCAGGAGGTGGTCGATGACGCCGAGCTTGTCGGAGACCTTCGCCCCGCCGAGCACGACCGCGTACGGACGGGCGACGTCGTCGGTGAGCTTCCTCAGCACGCCGACCTCGGTGGCGATGAGCAGGCCGGCGTAGTGCGGCAGCCGGGCCGGGAGGTCGAAGACGGAGGCGTGCTTGCGGTGCACCGCGCCGAAGCCGTCGCCGACGTAGACGTCGGCGAGCCCGGCGAGCTGGTCGGCGAAGGCGCCGCGCTCGGCGTCGTCCTTGGAGGTCTCGCCGGCGTTGAAGCGCAGGTTCTCCAGGACGGCCACCTGCCCGGCGTCCAGGCCCGCGACGGTCGCGGCCGCGTCGGCGCCGACCGTGTCGGAGGCGAACGCGACCTCGGCGCCCAGGAGTTCGCCCAGGCGGGCGGCGGCGGGGGCGAGCGAGAAGGCGGGGTCGGGCGCACCCTTGGGGCGGCCCAGGTGCGAGGCGACGACGACCCGCGCGCCGGCCTCGGCCAGCTTCCTGATCGTCGGCTCGACGGCGCGGATGCGGCCGTCGTCGGTGATGGTGGTGCCGTCCAGCGGGACGTTGAGGTCGGCGCGGACGAAGACCCGCTTGCCGCTGACGCCCTCGGCGAGCAGTTCGTCGATCGTCTTCATGGTGGTGAGGTCTCCTGGTGGTCCTGCGAGGTGGACATGGAGCAGGGCCCGGACCGGCGCTCCGTTGCGCCGTCCGGGCCCCGCGTTCACATCAGGGCGTCTGCCGGAGGGGTGCTCAGAGCTGGCCGCCGACGAAGACGGTGAGGTCGACGAGGCGGTTGGAGTAGCCCCACTCGTTGTCGTACCAGCCGAGGACCTTCACCGACGTGCCTTCCTGAACCATCGTCAGGGAGGAGTCGAAGGTGCAGGAGGAGGGGTCGCCGACGATGTCGGAGGAGACGATCGGGTCCTCGGTGTAGGTGAGGTAGCCCTTGAGCGAGCCGTCGGTCGCGGCCTTCTTGAAGGCGGCGTTGACCTCGTCCTTGGTGACCTCGCGGGACACCGTGACGACCAGGTCGGTGGCGGAGCCGGTGGGGACCGGGACGCGCATCGCGATGCCGTCGAGCTTGCCCTTGAGCTGCGGGAGGACCAGGGCGGTGGCCTTGGCGGCACCGGTGGTGGTCGGGATGATGTTCTCGGCGGCGGCGCGGGCGCGGCGCAGGTCCGAGTGCGGGTAGTCCAGGATGCGCTGGTCGTTGGTGTACGCGTGGACCGTGGTCATCAGGCCCTTGACCAGGCCGAAGTTCTCGTCGAGGACCTTCGCCAGCGGCGCCACGCAGTTGGTGGTGCAGGAGGCGTTGGAGATGACGTGGTGGTTGGCGGCGTCGTACTTGTCGTCGTTGACGCCCATCACGATGGTGATGTCCTCGTCCTTGGCCGGGGCCGAGATGAGGACCTTCTTCGCGCCGCCCGCGAGGTGCTTCTCGGCGTCGGCCTTCTTGGTGAAGAAGCCGGTCGACTCGATGACGATGTCGACGCCCAGCTCGCCCCAGGGGATCTCGGCCGGGTTGCGCTCGGAGAGCACCTTGATGGTCTTGCCGTCGACGGTGATCGTGTCGGCGGTGTGGGTGACCTCGGCCTTCAGACGGCCCAGGATCGTGTCGTACTTCAGCAGGTGCGCCGTCGTCGCGGTGTCGCCCAGGTCGTTGACAGCCACGATCTCGATGTCCGCACCCTGCTCCAGCAGCGCGCGGAAGTAGTTGCGCCCGATGCGGCCGAAGCCGTTGATGCCTACGCGGATCGTCACGGACCGATCTCCTCGTTGGTAACGCCGGTTTTTCGTGACCGGCCAGCTGTATTGGGATGTCCCCGACCGCAGTCGAGCCTACATCGCCCAAGCCGGTCGGGTGACATCGAGCACGCCCGTACGCCGCGGAACGGCTCGTACCCGCCAGTAGGGGGTACGAGCCGCTCATTTCGGGCGCCCGCGAGGGGCTGGTGACTACCTCAGTGAGCGCAGTGCCCTACCGATGAGCGCCGCCCGGTCGACGGCGCCGGTCACGTGCTCCAGCCCGAAGCCGAGCAGGACGGTGTCCCGCGTGGTCACGGCCCCGTAGGACTTGAACAGCTCGCCGGTCCTCGCCCAGTCGCCGGCCACCGGGGCGCTGCCCGGCGGGGCGGGGGCGACGGCCCAGGTGCCGAGGCCGCTCTCGAAGCCCTCCTTCGCGCGCTCGGCTCCCCCGACGACCAGGGTCGCGTTGTCGGCGAAGACGCCCCGGCCGGCGAAGGACGGGTCGGTGACCGAGCTGAGCGCCAGCTCGACCTTCTTGCCGGCGTACGGGCTCAGGTCGAAGGAGACCTGCTTCCAGCCGCCGGAATTGCCGGTGAAGGCGTTCCACGCGCCGGAGGTGCCGGTGTTCGTGCACGCCGTCGCGCTCCGGGTGAGGTAGCGGGAGAGGAACGGATGGCCCTCGATGAAGAAACCCGCCTCGCACTCGGCCGGCACGGCGGTGCTGCTCAGGCCGCCGGTGTCGGGGAGGGTCGTCCAGTCGTCGGCCCCGACCGTGTGCGCCTCCAGGAGGGCGAAGTCGTACTCCGGCTCGGTGTTCCAGCTGAGCGCGAGCTTCAGCGTCGGGGCCTCGGCGGCGGTGACCCCGGTGAGGTCGTAGGTGGTGGTGAGCCGCTGCCAGTCCTCGTCCACGTAGAGGGACGAGGCCATCCCGGCGCCCTCATAGGGGGCGTAGGGGTTGACGACCCCGGTGTAGCGGCCCGCCTCCGCACTCCTGAACTGCGGGAACTCCGCCGGGGGCAGGGTGTCGGAGGTGACGGTGTAGACGCCGGCCGCGTTCAGCGGGTTGTCGGGGGTGCCGGAGAGCGGGGTGAAGGGCCCGGCGAGCGGCCCGGATCCGTTGAAGCCGGTCGCGGTCGACGCCGAGGAGCGGCTGTAGGCGCCCAGGTAGTACTGGCCGAAGTCGTTGGTGGTGGCCTGGCCGACGACCGCGTTGCCGCCCGCCAGTTCACCGGCCTCGATCAGCTTCCCGCCCTCGTTGAGGAAGTCCCGCAGGGCGAGCTGGGTGGGCCCGGTGGGCGCGCCCGCCCCGGTGTAGTGCACGGCGTACCTGTAGTGGCTCAGCACGCCCAGCGGGTGCGGGGCGCCCTGCTCGGCGACGTCCCAGACCGCGGCCCTGCGGCCGTTGGCCTTCAGCGCGTCGACGTACTTCTGCAGGTGGACGGCCTTGGCGCCCTCCTCGGCGACCACGATCGTGTCGGCCTCGGGGGTGCGGGCGATGGTGTACGTGAAGCGCTCGCTGTTCACGCGCTTGCCGTCGCGGGTGCGGCCGGTGGCCCAGACCTCGACCTTGTCGCCCTCCCGGCCGTCCTGGACCAGGGCGCGGTACTCGTCGAAGTGGAGGTTGTCCTCGCCGCCGTAGGTCTCGCCGCCCTTCCAAGGGCGCAGCTTCTGGTCGAGCGTCCGGCCGCCGTTGACGCGGTACTTCAGCTCCTTGTCGCGGACCGACTTGCGGACCGTGAACGCGATCTCCTGGTCGTCGCCGCCCTCGGCGTAGGAGGTGGTGAAGGGGTCGAGGGTGAAGTCGGGGGCGTCCAGGCCGACCGGCGAGCTGGGCACGTCGGGGTGGAGGGAGGTCTCGGCGACGGAGAGCGCGAAGGGGACGTTCTTGGCGAACTCCGCCTGGATGAGCTTCTCGTCGTCGGGGAAGTTGAAGCCCGACTGGCAGTCCTCGGGCCGCCACTGGTCGTCCGGGTCCGAGGCCGACGCCACCTGGCACGTCGTCATCTCGGGCGTGAACAGGGAGGTGCCGTTGACGTTCGCCGCGTGTCCGTCCGCCTCCCCGTTGGTGACGTACAGCTCGGACGCGACCTGCGGACGGTACCCCGGGACGGCCGGCTTCTCGGGCGTCCCGGCGAGCGCCTGGTAGATGACGTCGTCGGGCGTCGGGGTGGCGACCTGCCAGCCGACGCCGTAGAGGATTAGCTCCGCGGCGGAGTGGTAGTTGAGGCCGTACTCGAAGCCGATCCGCTTCTGGAAGGCGTCGAGCGCCTTGGTCTCGGGCTCGGATCCGGGCGTCGGGCCGCGGTAGGTCTCACTGGCGGGGTTCGGGGACGAACCCTCGTTGTCGTAGCCCCACTTGTAGGAGAAGTTGCGGTTGAGGTCGACGCCGTCGCCGGACGTGATCGTGCCGTCGCCGTTGGTGTCCCGCAGGTTCTTGCGCCACAGGCGGTTGGCGGGGTCGGCGTGGGTGAAGTCGTAGCCGTCGGGGTTGGCGGACAGGACGAACCAGATCTCGGATCTGTTCACGAGGTCCGTGATCCGCTTGTCCTTCCCGTAGTTGTCGAGGAAGTGGTGCATCAGCCGCCGGGTCATCTCGGGGGTGATCCACTCGCGGGCGTGCTGGTTCGACAGGAAGAGGGTGGACGGCTTGGACCCGTCCGCGGACTTCTTGGCGCCCTTGGTGAGCTTGAGGGCGAGGATGTCCTGGCCCTTGACCGTCTTGCCGATGGAGACGACCTTCGTGATGCCGGGGTTGGCCAGCCCGGCCTCGACGATCTCCTCCTTGAGCCCGCCGGGCCCGCTGTAGGGGCGGTAGACGCCGTCGCCGGCGGCGGAGATCCGGGCCTCGGTCCGCGGGCCCACCTTGCGCTCGGTGAGGTCGACGCCCTTGCCCTCCAGGTCCTTGGCCTGGGCGTCGGTCAGGAAGAGCTCGACCTCCGCCGTGCCCTTCGCGGGCGCCCGCTCGCCCAGTTCGTGGGCGTCCTGTCCGGCGGCCAGGATCAGGGGCACCTGCTCCTTGGTGACCTGGGCCTCGAACACCTTCACCGCGTCCGCGGCGGGGTCGCCCGCGGTGGCCGGCTTCGCCTGGGCCGCCGGTGCGGCGACCAGTCCGCCCAGCAGTAACGCTCCGGCGGCGATCAGCGATCCGGGTCTGCGTCTCATGTGTCCCCCTTGCGGTGTCGTGTCACGTGCATGCACAGCGGCAAGGCTGGTCACGGTGCATGATCATGTCAATACGCTGTGTGTAAACAGCGTGCGACGCCGAAACCTCTGATCGCGCGGGGGTTTTGCCGGAGGGGTGCGCGCGGGGGCCGGGGGGGGGCAGGGGGCCGGGGGCGTGGGGGCAGGGGGCCCGGGGGATTGCCGCCGCACGCGAAGGACGCGCCCTCCCGCCGGGGGGAGAGCGCGTCCGGACGTCGTGGTGCTCAGACGACGAGGTTGTCGGCCAGCTCCTCGGTCAGGGTGGACTCGGTGCCGGGGACGCCGATGTCCTGGGCCCGCTTGTCGGCCATCGCGAGCAGCCGGCGGATGCGGCCGGCCACGGCGTCCTTGGTGAGCGGCGGGTCGGCGAGCGCGCCCAACTCCTCCAGGGAGGCCTGCTTGTGGTCCATCCGCAGCTTGCCCGCGGCGGCCAGGTGCTCGGGCACCTCCTCGCCGAGGATCTCCAGGGCCCGCTGCACCCTGGCGCCCGCGGCGACGGCGGCCCGCGCGGAGCGGCGCAGGTTGGCGTCGTCGAAGTTGGCGAGCCGGTTCGCGGTGGCGCGCACCTCGCGGCGCATCCGCCGCTCCTCCCAGGCGAGCACCGAGTCGTGCGCGCCGAGGCGGGTGAGCAGGGCGCCGATGGCGTCACCGTCGCGGACGACGACCCGGTCGACGCCGCGGACCTCGCGGGCCTTGGCCGGGATGGAGAGCCTGCGGGCGGCGCCGACCAGGGCGAGGGCGGCCTCGGGGCCCGGGCAGGTGACCTCCAAAGAGGACGAGCGGCCGGGCTCGGTCAGCGAGCCGTGCGCGAGGAACGCGCCGCGCCAGGCGGCCTCGGCGTCGCAGGTGGCCCCCGAGACCACCTGCGGCGGCAGACCGCGGATCGGGCGGCCGCGGCCGTCCACGAGACCGGTCTGGCGGGCCAGCTGGTCGCCGCCGGCGACCACCCGCACCACGTAGCGCGAGCCGCGGCGGAGCCCGCCGGGGGCCATCACGACCAGCTCGGAGGCGTGCCCGAAGATCTCCAGGATGTCCTTCTTGAGCCGGCGGGCGGCGATGCTGGTGTCCAGCTCCGCCTCGATCACGATCCGACCGCTCACCAGGTGGAGTCCGCCCGCGAAACGCAGGACGGCCGAGACCTCCGCCTTCCTGCAGCAGGTCCGGGTGACGGGTAGCCGAGCGATCTCGTCCTTCACCGCTGCCGTCATCGCCATGGGCCGATCCTTCCATGCATCCTGAAAATACGGTCGTACGCGGCGGCCAACAGCTCCGGATCATGCTTCGGAAGACCGCCCGCCGCGGCCACCGGTGCCAGCTCGACCTCGGCGCCCAGCCGCTTGGCGGCCAGGTCCAGCGCATCCCGGTCGGGCACGGCGGCCGCGTCGGCCAGAACCACGTCGAAGGCGAGTTTAGGGGCGTGTCGGACCAAAACCTCCAAATGACGCTGCGGGGAGAAGCCCTCGGTTTCCCCCGGCTGCGGGGCCAGGTTCAGCGAGAGGACCTTCCTGGCCCGGGTCGCGACCAGGGCTTCCAGCAGGTCAGGGACCATGAGGTGGGGGATCACCGAGGAGAACCAGGAGCCGGGCCCGAGAACCACCCAATCGGCGTCCAAGACGGCCTCCACGGCCTCCGGGACGGCCGGCGGGTCGTGCGGCACCAGGTACACCGACTGCACCTCGCCGGGCGTCAGCGCGACGGTGGCCTGCCCGCGGACGGTGTCGACGTCGTCCGGGCGCGCGGGGTCGTGGCCGCGCACCAGGGCCTCCAGCTCCAGCGGGACGGCCGACATCGGCAGCACCCGGCCCTGCGCGCCGAGCAGCTTGCCGACCAGGTCGAGGGCCTGGACGTGGTCGCCGAGCTGCTCCCACAGGGCCACGATCAGCAGGTTCCCGACGGCGTGCTCGTGCAGGTCGCCCCGTGACTCGAAGCGGTGCTGGATGACCCGGGACCAGGTGCGGCCCCACTCGTCGTCCCCGCAGAGCGCCGCGAGCGCCTTGCGGAGGTCGCCGGGCGGCAGCACGCCCAGCTCGTCGCGGAGCCGGCCGCTGGAACCGCCGTCGTCGGCGACGGTGACGACGGCGGTGAGGTCGCCGGTGATGCGGCGCAGCGCCGTCAGCGAGGCGGACAGGCCCATGCCGCCGCCGAGGGCGACGACCTTGGGCTGGGCGCCGCGCCGGCGGCCGAGGCGGTGCAGCCGGTTCGGCCGGGCGGCCGGTCTCACTCGCGCCCCAGGTCGCGGTGGACCACCACGGTCTCCATGCCCGCGGAGGCGAGGCGGGCGGCGAGCTTCTCGGAGGTGGCGACCGACCGGTGCTTGCCGCCGGTGCAGCCGACGGCGATGGTCACGTATCGCTTGCCCTCGCGGCGGTAGCCGGCGGTGACGAGCTGGAGCAGCTCGGTGTAGCGGTCGAGGAACTCCTTGGCGCCGGGCTGGCCGAAGACGTAGTTCGACACCTCCTCGTTGAGGCCGGTGAAGGGGCGCAGCTCGGGGACCCAGTGCGGGTTGGGCAGGAAGCGCATGTCGACGACGAGGTCGGCGTCGACGGGCAGCCCGTACTTGAAGCCGAAGGACATGACGGTGGCCCGCAGCTCGGGCTCCTCCTCGCCGGCGAACCGGGCGTCCATCTTGGCGCGCAGCTCGTGGACGTTGAGCGAGGAGGTGTCGATGACGAGGTCGGCGTCGCCGCGCAGCTCGCGCAGCAGGTCGCGCTCGGCGGCGATGCCGTCGACGATCCGGCCGTCGCCCTGGAGGGGATGCGGGCGGCGGACCGACTCGAAACGGCGCACCAGGGCCTCCTCGGAGGACTCCAGGAAGACGATCCGCCGGGTGACGTGCTTGGCCTTCAGCTCCGCCAGGGATTCGCGCAGATTGTCGAAGAAGCGCCGGCCGCGCACGTCGACGACGACGGCGATGCGGGCGACGTTCCCCTGCGAGCGGGCGCCGAGCTCGACCATGGTGGGAATGAGGGCGGGCGGCAGGTTGTCCACGACGAACCAGCCGAGGTCCTCCAGACACTTGGCGGCCGTGCTGCGGCCCGCCCCGGACATGCCGGAGATGATGACCAGCTCGGGGATGACCGCGTCCGGAACGTCGGCGCTCGAACTGCTCGTGCCCGTACTCACCTGTGCTTCGTCTCCTTCGGTTCGTGTCGCTGGGGTCTGGTCGGTCATGGCGTGCTGCCCCCGTCGGGTCCGTGCTCGTGGTCGGCGTGCTCCTCGCCGGTATACCGCCGCGCGGTCGACTGCGCCGGTACGTCGCCGGGCGGCGGGGTGTCGCCGTGGTGCGGCGCGGCCGGCGGGGGGTCGTCGTCCTCGATGATCTCGCCGGTCGCCATGTTGACCGCGGGGCCGCCGGGCGCGGCGGAGGTGAGGGCGACGGCGATGTTCTCCGCGGTCTTGCGGCCGATGCCCGGCACCTCGCAGATCTGCTCGATCGTCGCCTGCCGGAGCCGGCGGACGGAGCCGAAGTGCTTGATCAGGGTCAGCTTGCGGGACTCGCCGAGGCCGGGGACGTCGTCCAGCGGGCTGGTGCGGACGCGCTTGGCCCGCTTCGCGCGCTGGTAGCGGATGGCGAAGTCGTGCGCGGTGTCGCGGACCCGCTGGAGCAGGTAGAGGCCCTCGCTGGAGCGCGGCAGGACGATCGGGTCGTCCTCCCCCGGCACCCACACCTCTTCCAGGCGCTTGGCGAGCCCGCAGACCGCGATGTCGTCGATGCCCAGCTCGTCCAGCGCCCGCTGGGCGGCGGCGACCTGCGGCTGCCCGCCGTCGACCACGACGAGCTGCGGCGGGTAGGCGAACCGCTTGGGCCGGCCGTCGTCCTCGGTCGGCGAGCCGTCCCCGCCGGGGGCCGCGGCGTCCCACTCCCCCGTCCTCTCCTTCTCGGCGAGGTAGCGCTTGAAGCGGCGGGTGATCACCTCGTGCATGGACCGGACGTCGTCCTGGCCCTCGAACGTTTTGATCGCGAAGCGCCGGTACTCGCTCTTCCGCGGCAGCCCGTCCTCGAAGACGATCATCGAGGCGACGACGTCGTCCCCCTGCAGGTGGGAGATGTCGTAGCACTCGATGCGCAGGGGCGCGCCGGGCAGGTCGAGCGCCTCGGCGATCTCCTCCAGGGCGCGCGAGCGGGTGGTGAGGTCGCCGGCCCGCTTGGTCTTGTGCAGGACGAGGGCCTGCTGGGCGTTGCGCTGGACGGTCGCCATCAGGTCCTTCTTGTCCCCGCGCTGCGGTATCCGCAGCGAGACGTTCGACCCGCGCCGCCCGGCCAGCCACTGGCCGATCGCCTCGGCGTCCTCGGGGACGGCGGGGACGAGCACCTCCTTGGGCACCGCGTCGCCGCTCTCCTCGCCGTAGAGCTGCTGGAGGGCGTGCTCGACGAGGCCGGCGGTGTCGACGTTCTCCACCTTGTCGGTGATCCAGCCGCGCTGGCCGCGGACCCGCCCGCCGCGGACGTGGAAGATCTGCACGGCCGCCTCCAGCTCGTCCTCGGCGAGGGCGATCAGGTCGGCGTCAGTGGCGTCGGCGAGGACGACCGCGTTCTTCTCCATGGCGCTGCGCAGCGCGCCGATGTCGTCGCGCAGCCGGCCGGCCCGCTCGTACTCCATGTCCTCGGCCGCGGCGGCCATCTCGCGCTCCAGGCGGCGGATGTAGGTGCCGGTGCGGCCGGCCATGAAGTGGCAGAAGTCCTCGGCGAGCGCCCGGTGTTCGTCCGGGGTGACCCGGCCCGTGCAGGGTGCGGCGCACTTGCCGATGTAGCCGAGCAGGCAGGGGCGGCCGGTGCGGGCGGCGTTCTTGAACACGCCCGCGGAGCAGGTGCGGACGGGGAAGACGCGCAGCATCAGGTCGACGGTGTCGCGGATCGCCCACGCCTGGGCGTACGGCCCGAAGTACCGCACGCCCTTCTTCTTCGAGCCGCGCATCACCTGGACGCGGGGGAACTCCTCGTTGAGGGTGACGGCGAGGTACGGATAGCTCTTGTCGTCGCGGTACTTGACGTTGAACCGCGGGTCGAACTCCTTGATCCAGGAGTACTCCAGCTGGAGCGCCTCGACCTCGGTGGCGACGACGGTCCACTCCACGGACGCGGCCGTGGTGACCATCGAGCGGGTGCGCGGGTGGAGGCCGGCCAGATCCTGGAAGTAGCTCGCCAGCCGCTGGCGGAGGCTCTTGGCCTTCCCGACGTAGATCACCCGGCGGTGCTCGTCGCGGAACTTGTACACCCCCGGGGAGTCGGGGATCTCACCGGGCCTGGGCCGGTAGCTGGACGGATCTGCCATGTCACAACCCTACTGGTGGCCACCGACAGCGAACGGGCCCGACGGCCCGGGGCGCGGCACGTCAACGGCCGTGGACGGCCCGGCGGGGGCGGGTGGCCACGCGGCTCAGGCCTCGGGGCCCGCGACCAGCCGGCCGCCGTCGTTCCTGAGCGGGACCCGGGTCAGCGGGGCGGTCGCCGGGCCCTTGAGCGCCTCGCCGGTGGTGACGTCGAACCGGCTGCCGTGGCAGGGGCAGTTGCCCTCCAGCTCCTCGACCTTGTCCAGGAGGCAGCCGGCGTGGGTGCACTGGGCGCTGAAGCAGGTGAACTCGCCCTCGGCGGGCTGCGCGACGACCACCCGCTGCTCCGGGTAGAGGCGGGCGCCCCCGACGGGCACGTCCGCGGCGTCGCCGAGTGCGACCGGGGCGGTCGGCGTGGGGGTGGTCGCGTGGCCGAGCTTGGAGTCGGTGGAGCAGGCGGAGAGGCCGAGGGCCCCGGCGCCGGCCGCTCCGGCGGCGGCAGCGCCGCGCAGGACGGTTCGGCGGGAGGCGGGGCGGCGGCCGGTCATGGGAGGGCTCCACGGGGGTACGGGGGCGTGCCGGGGGCGGCGGGCCCTGCGGGGCATGCGGGGGGCGTTGAGCGGGGCGGGCGGCGGGCGGGACGGGGGACCTGCGGGGGCGAGCCGCGGGGCGGGCCCGCGCCTGCGGACGGCTTGCGCGAGCGGGCCCGCGGGCGCCCTCCGCCACCGGATCGCCTGCCGCCGACGATACCGGCACAGATCGCCCCGACCCGCACCGGCCTCCCCTGCCTCCGCCGGTCCCGGCCCGGACGCGTGACTAGGCTCACCCGCAGCCACAACCCCGCAGGCACGCCCCCTAGGCACGCCCCCGCAGGAGAGGAACCGCCCCGTGATCGTCGTCGCCGGTGAGGCCCTGATCGACCTGGTGCCGGAGGCCGGCCGCGGTCCGCTCACGCCGCTGCTGCCCGCACGCGGCGGCGGCCCGTACAACGCGGCCGTCGCCCTCGGCCGGCTCGGCGCGGAGGTCGCCTTCTGCTCGCGGGTCTCGACGGACGGCTTCGGCACGGCGCTGCTCGACGGCCTGCGGGAGGCGGGCGTCGACACCTCGCCGGTCCAGCGGGGCCCCGAGCCGACCACGCTCGCCGCGGCCGTCGTCGGCCCGGACGGCTCGGCCGGCTACACCTTCTACGCCGAGGGGACGGCCGACCGGCTCTTCGCCGACCCCGGCCCGCTGCCGCCGGGGACCCGCGCCCTGCTCCTGGGCACCTGTTCGCTGGTCCTGGAGCCGGGCGCGAGCGCGTACGAGGCGCTGATGCGGCGGGAGGCCGCGCGCGGCACGTTCGTCGCCCTGGACCCGAACGTGCGGGCCGGGCTGATCCCCGACGCCGACGCCTACCGGGCCCGCTTCCTGAGCTGGCTGCCGTCGGTCACCCTGCTCAAACTCTCCGAGGAGGACGCCGAGTGGCTCGGCGGTTCGCCCCGCGACTGGCTCGCGTCGGGACCGTCCGCCGTCGTGACCACCCGCGGCGGCGCCGGCCTTAGCGTGCTGACCCGCGGCGGCGCGGAGCACTCCGTCCCGGGCGAGGGGGTCGACGTCGTCGACACCATCGGCGCGGGCGACACGGCGTACGCGGCGCTGGTGCACGGCCTCGCCGCGCGCGGCGCGCTCTCGGCGGACGGCCTCGACGCGCTCGACGGTGACGCGTGGCGGTGCGTCCTGGGCTTCGCGGCCCGGGCCGCGGCGATCACCTGCTCGCGTGCGGGCGCGCAGCCGCCGTACGCGGCGGAGCTGGAGTGAGGGGAGGAGGCGGGCCGGACCCGCGCCGGGCCGAGGCGGGGCAGCCCGGCCGCCGGGCCGAGGCGGGGCGGCCAGGGGGGCGCCGGACGGGCGGGGCGCAGGCCGTCGCACCACCCGCAGGTCCGACGCCGCCGCGGTCAGGACGGGGGCAGCTCGCCGCTGAGCCGGTCGTGCATCTTCGCGCTCGGCCCGTTCAGGCCGACGATCTCGACGGCCTTGCCGAGCCGCTCGTACTTCGTGGTGACGGCGTCCAGCGCGGCGACCGACGAAGCGTCCCAGACGTGCGCCCGGCTGAGGTCCACGACGACCGAGGGCGGGTCGCCCTCGTAGTCGAACCGGCCCACCAGGTCGTTGGAGGAGGCGAAGAACAGCTCGCCGGTGACCGTGTAGACGACCCTGTCCTCCGACGGCCCGGGCGCGGCGGTCACCTCGACGAGGTGGGCGACCCGCCGGGCGAAGATGATCATCGCGGTGATCGTGCCGACCACCACGCCGATCGCCAGGTTGTGGGTGATCATCACGAACGCCACGGTGACCACCATCACGGTGGTCTCCCCCACCGGCATCCGCCGCAGCGTGCGCGGGGAGACGGAGTGCCAGTCGAACGCCGACACCGACACCAGGATCATCACCGCCACCAGCGCGGCCATCGGGATCTCGGCCATGACCGGCCCGGCCAGGATGCACAGCGCCATCAGGAACGCGCCCGCCAGGAACGTGGAGAGCCGGGTCCGGGCGCCGGACGTCTTCACGTTGAGCATCGTCTGGCCGATGACCGCGCAGCCGCCCATGCCGCCGAAGCAGCCGGTGACCAGGTTCGCGACGCCCTGGCCGATGGACTCGCGGGTCTTGCCGGAACGGGTGTCGGTGATGTCGTCCACCAGCTTCGCCGTGAGCAGGGACTCCATCAGCCCGACCAGCGCCATCGCCAGCGCGTACGGCGCGATGATGCGCAGCGTCTCCCAGGTGAACGGCACGTCCGGCAGCCCCGGCACCGGCAGGCTCGTCGGCAGCTCGCCCTCGTCCCCCACCGTCGGCACCGCGATCCCGGCGGTGACGGTGACCAGGGTGAGGACCACGATCGCCACCAGCGGGGCCGGCACCGCGGTCGTCACCTTGCGGAACAGGTACATCAGCACCAGTCCCGCCGCGACCAGCGCGTACACCGCCCACGGGACGCCCCGCAGCTGCGGGAGCTGGGCGATGAACACCTGCAGCGCGAGCGCGTTCACGAAGCCGACCATCACGCTGCGCGGCACGAACCGCATCAGCCGGGCCACCCCGAGCAGACCGAACGCCACCTGGAACACCCCGCCGAGCATCACGCAGGCGATGAGGTACCCGAGGCCGTACTCCCGGAACAACGGCGCGACCACCAGGGCCACGGCCGCGGTCGACGCGCTGATCATCGCCGGCCTGCCCCCGACCACCGCGGTCGTCACCGCCATCAGGAACGAGGCGAACAGCCCGATCCGGGGGTCGACCCCCACGATCACGGAGAACGCGATCGCCTCCGGCACCAGCGCGAGCCCGACGACGAGGCCGGCGAGCACCTCGGTGCGCAGCACGGCGGGCGAGGTCAGCCACGAGGGGCGGGAAAGGGAGATTCCGGTCACGGGGGGACGGCCTGTCACGTCGGGGGCGAAACGACAAGCGTACCGGCGGGATGTGTGTACACCCCACCGGTACGCGGTCGGGGGCTACGCCTTGCGTGCGCGGGTCGCCCGCTTCGCCGGGGCCGTCTTCTTCGCCGCCCGCTTCCTCGGCGGGGGCGAGTCGCTGACCCGGTCGCCCAGGATGTCCCGCAGGAACTTGCCCGTGTGGCTGCCGGGCTCGGAGGCGACGTCCTCCGGGGTGCCCTCCGCGATGACCACGCCGCCGCCGGCCCCGCCCTCGGGCCCCATGTCGACCACCCAGTCGGCCGTCTTGATGACGTCGAGGTTGTGCTCGATCACGATGACCGTGTTGCCCTTGTCGACCAGTCCGGACAGGACGGTGATCAGCTTCGAGATGTCCTCGAAGTGCAGGCCGGTGGTCGGCTCGTCGAGGACGTAGACCGTCCGCCCGGTGGACCGCTTCTGCAGCTCGCTGGAGAGCTTGACCCGCTGCGCCTCACCGCCGGAGAGCGTCGTCGCGGACTGGCCGAGGCGGACGTACCCCAGGCCCACCTCGTTGAGCGTCCGCAGGTGGCGGGCGATGGCGGGGACGGCCTCGAAGAACTCGAGCCCTTCCTCGATCGGCATGTTCAGCACGTCCGCGATGGACTTGCCCTTGTAGTGGACCTCCAGGGTCTCCCGGTTGTACCGGGCCCCGTGGCACACCTCGCACGGGACGTAGACGTCCGGCAGGAAGTTCATCTCGATCTTGATCGTGCCGTCGCCCGCGCAGTTCTCGCAGCGGCCGCCCTTGACGTTGAACGAGAACCGCCCGGGCAGGTACCCGCGGACCTTCGCCTCCATCGTCTCGGCGAACAGCTTGCGGACGTGGTCGAAGACGCCCGTGTACGTCGCCGGATTGGACCGGGGGGTGCGGCCGATGGGCGACTGGTCGACGTGGACGACCTTGTCGACCAGGTCGTCGCCCTCGACCCGGGTGTGCCGGCCGGGCACCGCGCGGGCGCCGTTCAGCTCGCGGGCGAGGTGGGTGTAGAGGATGTCGTTGACCAGCGTGGACTTGCCGGATCCTGAGACGCCGGTGACGGCGGTCAGGACGCCGAGCGGGAAGGAGACGTCGATGTCCCGCAGGTTGTTCTCCCGGGCGCCGTGCACGGTGAGCTGGCGGGCGGGGTCGACGGGCCTCCGGATGTCCGGCATGGCGATGGCCTTGCGGCCGGAGAGGTACTGCCCGGTGATCGACTTCTTGTTGGCGAGCAGCCCCTTGAGGTCGCCGCTGTGCACGACGTGCCCGCCGTGCTCGCCGGCGCCGGGGCCGATGTCGACGACCCAGTCGGCCACGTTGATGGTGTCCTCGTCGTGCTCGACGACGATCAGGGTGTTGCCCATGTCCCGCAGCCGGACCAGGGTCTCGATCAGCCGGTGGTTGTCCCGCTGGTGGAGGCCGATGGAGGGCTCGTCGAGGACGTAGAGCACGCCGACGAGGCCGGAGCCGATCTGGGTGGCGAGCCGGATCCGCTGCGCCTCGCCGCCGGAGAGGCTGCCGGCGGGGCGGTTGAGCGAGAGGTAGTCCAGGCCGACGTCGACCAGGAACTTCAGCCGCTCGTTGACCTCCTTGAGGACCCGCTCGGCGATCTTCTTGTCGCGGGCGGCGAGCTTGAGCTTGCCGAGGAAGTCGGCGCAGTCGCTGATGGACATGGCGGCGACCTCGGCGATGGACTTCTCCATCACCGTGACGGCGAGCACGATCGGCTTGAGGCGGGTGCCCTCGCAGGTGGGGCAGGGCACCTCGCGCATGTAGCCCTCGAAGCGCTCGCGGCTGGCGTCGCTCTCGGCCTCCGAGTGGCGGCGGCGGACGAACTCCAGGGCGCCCTCGAACGGGGTGGTGTACGCGCGCTCGCGGCCGTACCGGTTGCGGTAGCGGACCTCGATCTTGGTGCGGTGGCCGTTGAGCAGCGCCCGGCGGGCGCGCACCGGGAGCCCGGCGAAGGGGATGTCGGTGCGGAAGCCGAGCGCGTCGGACAGCGCGCCGATCAGGCGGCCGAAGTACTCCTTGTTGTGCCCGGCCGACCAGGGGTGGATCGCGCCCTCGTCGAGGGACTTCTCCTCGTCGGGCACGATCAGCTCGGGGTCGACCTCCATCCGGGTGCCGATGCCGGAGCAGTCCGGGCAGGCGCCGAAGGGCGAGTTGAAGGAGAAGGAGCGGGGCTCCAGCTCCTCGAAGGAGAGGTCGTCGTAGGCGCAGTAGAGGTGCTCGGAGTACATCCGCTCGCGCTCGGGGTCGTCCTCGGGGAGGTCGACGAAGTCGAGCACGACCATGCCGCCGGACAGGCCGAGCGCGGTCTCGACGGAGTCGGTGAGCCGGCGCTTGGCGGAGTCCTTCACCGTGAGGCGGTCGATGACGACCTCGATGGTGTGCTTCTCCTGCTTCTTGAGCGTGGGCGGCTCGGAGAGCTGGATCGTCTCGCCGTCGACCCGGGCCCGGCTGTAGCCCTTGGTCTGCAGGTCGGCGAAGAGGTCGACGAACTCGCCCTTGCGCTCGCGGACCAGCGGGGACAGCACCTGGAATCGGCTGCCCTCGGGAAGCTCCAGGACCCGGTCGACGATGGCCTGCGGGGACTGGCGGGCGATGGGGCGGCCGCACTCGGGGCAGTGCGGCTTGCCGATCCGGGCGAAGAGCAGCCGGAGGTAGTCGTAGACCTCGGTGATGGTGCCGACGGTGGAGCGGGGGTTGCGGGACGTGGACTTCTGGTCGATGGAGACGGCCGGGGAGAGGCCCTCGATGAAGTCGACGTCGGGCTTGTCCATCTGGCCGAGGAACTGCCGGGCGTAGGAGGACAGCGACTCGACGTACCGGCGCTGCCCCTCGGCGAAGATCGTGTCGAACGCCAGGGAGGACTTGCCCGACCCCGAGAGTCCGGTGAAGACGATGAGGGAGTCGCGCGGGAGGTCGAGCGAGACGTTCTTGAGATTGTGCTCGCGCGCGCCACGGACGATGAGACGGTCGGCCACGCCGGTTCCGCACCTTTCGGGAGAGATAGCGGGGGGGAAGACCCCCTTCTCTCTTCCAGCGTAGAGGGGTCCTGTGACAGGTGTCCTGCCGATGCCGCTTCGAGCGTATAGCACGCGCATTCGATTTGCGGCAGACCGCAGACAGCTTCACCCGATCGAGTGGCGAGGGCTAATCTGCGGGTCATGATCGACCACGAGCACGACCTGCGGCTGCTGCGCACCGCCACCGAGCGACTGCTCACGGACGTCGCCACCTTGGACAACGCCGCGCTCGCCGAGCCGTCACGGCTTCCCGGTTGGACCCGCGGCCATGTGCTCGCCCACCTGGCCCGCAACGCCGACGCTCTCGTGAACGTCTTCGAGGGCCGGCCCATGTACGCGAGCGCCGAGCAGCGCGCCGCGGACATCGAGCGCGACGCCCCGCGCGGGGCCGACGAGCAGCTCGCCGACGTGCGCCGCACCCATGACGCGTTCCTCGCCGCGACCGCCGTCGACCAGGACTGGACGCGCACGGTCGAGCTGCGCAACGGGGTCACGGACAGCGCGGCCGGGGTGCTGTTCCGGCGCCTCGCGGAGATCGAGCTGCACCGCGTCGACCTGGGGATCGGATACGAGCCGGAGGACCTGCCCGCCGAGTTCACCGAGCGGTACACCACGTTCCTGGCCGACCGCTTCCGCGGCCTGGGGACCGCCCCGACGACGCTCCTGCGCTCGACCGACGGCCGCATCTGGACGACCGGGGCCGGCCCGGGCGCCCTGACGGTCACGGGGCCGGCCCCCGCGCTGCTCAGCTGGCTGGCCGGCCGCCGCGACGGATCGGACCTGCGGGTCGAGGGCGGTCCCCTGCCCGCCCTGCCCCCGCTCTGAACCCCCGGCCGCCGCGGGCGTCCCCGTACCCGCAGCGCCTAGGCTGTGCGCATGACGTACAGCGGTGAGGTGAAGGTCGGCGGCCGGGCGCAGGTGCACGAGCTGGCGGAGCTGATGATCTCGAAGGTCGCGGTCGGGCCGATGGACAACAACGCCTATCTGCTGCGCTGCCGGGCCACCGGCGAGCAGCTGCTCGTCGACGCGGCGAACGACGCCGGCACCCTCCTCGCCCTGATCGGCTCCGACGGCGTCTCCGCCGTCGTCACCACCCACCGTCACGGCGACCACTGGCAGGCACTGGCGGAGGTCGTCGCCGCGACCGGCGCGCGCACCTTCGCCGGCCGCGACGACGCCGAGGGCATCCCGGTCGCCACCGACGTCCTGGTGGACGACGGGGACACGATCCGCTTCGGCCGGATCGAGCTCACCGCCCGCCACCTCGTCGGCCACACCCCGGGCTCGATCGCCCTCGTCTACGACGACCCGCGCGGGCACCCGCACGTCTTCACCGGTGACTGCCTCTTCCCCGGCGGTGTCGGCAACACCCACCAGGACCCCGCGGCCTTCGCGAGCCTCCTCTCCGACGTGGAGACGAAGCTCTTCGACCCGCTGCCCGACGAGACCTGGGTCTACCCCGGCCACGGCGCCGACACCACCCTCGGCGCCGAACGCCCCCACCTCCCGGCCTGGCGCGAACGCGGCTGGTAGCGCGGGGCCGGCAGCCGGGCCCGTTCACGGCCGCAACGCTGCCGCGGGCGCGGTGGACGCGGTGTACGCCGCGCAGATCATCGCCGGCACGTCGTTCGACTGCACGCCCTGCACCCCCGGGGAGGTCGCCGACAAGGTGTGCTTCCTGGACGGCGGGGTGGTCCTGGAGCGCGGCACGGCGCGGGAGCTGTTCGGGACGCCCCGGGAGGAGCGGACCCGGAGGTTCCTTCGGCGGATCACGGAGGCGGGCCGGCTCTGACGGCCGTGCGGCGGATGCCCGGACAACCGCGGCGGCGGCCGGGACGGAGGGGTCAGGTCCCTCGTCCCGGCCGCCGCCGGTTCACGTGCCCCTGGGGGCGGTCAGACGGTGCCGTCCCCGCCCGAGGGCTTGGAGGGCGTCGAGGCGCCGCCGTCGGTGTCCGACGGGCCGGCCGGGCCGGCCACGGCGGCCTTCTCGGCCTCCTCCGCCTTCTCCCGCTCGGCGGTCTTCTTCGACGCCATCAGGCTGGTGATCGTGGTGATCACCAGGACGCCGCAGATGACCGAGAGCGAGAACGGGATGGAGATCTCCGGGACGTGCACGCCGTTCTCGTGCAGGGCGTGCAGGACGAGCTTCACGCCGATGAAGCCCAGGATCACCGACAGGCCGTAGCTGAGGTGGACCAGCTTCTTCAGCAGGCCGCCGATGAGGAAGTACAGCTGGCGCAGGCCCATCAGCGCGAAGGCGTTCGCGGTGAAGACGATGTACGGGTCCTGCGTCAGACCGAAGATCGCCGGGATGGAGTCCATGGCGAACAGCACGTCGGTCATGCCGATGGCGAGCATCACGACGAACAGCGGCGTCATGATCTTCTTGCCGTTCTCGACGATGAACAGCTTCGTGCCGTGGTAGCGGTCGGCGACGCCGAACTTCGTCTCGATGGACTTGAGGAGCTTGTTCTCCTCCCACTCCTCCTCGTCCTCGTCGGCTCGCGCCTCCTTGATCAGCTTCCACGCGGTGTAGATGAGGAACGCGCCGAAGATGTAGAAGACCCAGGAGAAGCTGGAGATGATCGCCGCGCCCGCCGCGATGAAGATCGCGCGGAGCACCAGGGCGATCAGCACACCGAAGAGCAGCACCCGCTGCTGGAGGTGGGTCGGGACCGAGAACTTCGCCATGATCAGGATGAAGACGAAGAGGTTGTCGACGCTCAGCGACTTCTCGGTGATGAACCCGGCGAAGAACTCGCCGGAGGCCTGGCTCTCGCCGACCGCCAGCAGGCCGATGCCGAACGCGATGGCCAGGGCGATCCAGACCACCGTCCAGATGCCGGCTTCCTTGATCGACACGTCATGGGGTTTGCGGCCGATGAAGAAGTCGACCGCGATGAGGGCGCACAGACCGACCACGGTCCACACCCAGATGTTCAGAGAAACGTCCACTCCTGCGCCTCCGGCAGATTGCTACGGCAACTCGTGTCAGCGTCGTCGCTGCCGGAGGTCTCTTCCACCCGGGAGTGCCGTACAGCACTCCGCGGGCCGGCGCCCCGGGATCTCAGGATCCGTATTGACGGGAACGCCGCAGTCGGGAGTACTCCCCTCCGCGTCATGAAGGGTACCCGAAGTACCAAGAGAGGGTAAAGCGCGAGGTAAGGGCGGACCAAGGAGGCAGCTCAGGGGCGTCGGCCGCGGCGCGCGGCGGCCGCCTGCTCCAGGGCGGAGGCCAGCGCCCCGCTGCCGGGCGGGACGACGGCCGGGGCGAAGGTCCAGGCGTGGCCCACCCACGGGTCGGCGAGGTGGTCGTCCGGCAGCGGGGTGAGCCGCAGCAGGGAGCGCCACAGCGGGTCGAGGAGCGGGCCGTAGGAGGCCGCGTCCTCGCGGTCGGCGACCATCATCAGGTGCACCCCGACCTTGGGGCCCTCCTCGGCGAGGTAGCGGAGCTGGGTGACGGCGCGGTCGTCGAAGCCGTGCGGGAAGTCGTGCACGATCAGCAGCTGCTCGGCGGGGTCGAGGTCGGACGGCAGCGCGTCGGGCGCTCCCCCGCGGATCGCCATCTGCACCAGGTCGACGCGCTGGGCGAGCCGGGAGAGCGTCGCGGTGACCCCGGCGGGTCCGGTGGCGGGCGGTCCGGCGAGCACCCCGGAGGCGGTCAGCGGGGCGAGGGCGGCCGATCCGGCGCCCGCGGCGTCGATGACGTGCGCGGTGAACGCGCCGGGCGGGTGGACGGCGACGAGCCGGGCGGTGTGGGCGACCGCGGACTCCAGGGCGAGCCGGCGCAGGGACGTGTCGTCGTGGAGGAGGGCCGCCTCCGAGGAGGCGCGGCCGCTGTCGATCCACAGGCCGCGCTCCAGGGGCAGCCGGACCAGCATGGGGATGCACAGCGACGGCCGCTCGGGCAGGTGCAGGTCGCCCAGGCGCAGGGCGAGCGGGGCGGACTGCGCGGACGGCCGGTGCGTCTGCCAGACCGGGCTGCCCCAGTCGGCGAAGGCGGGCGGCAGCGCGGGCTCGACGACGGCGGCCTCGGCCTGCAGCTGGTCGAGATCCCGGTCGAGGACGGCGCGGGCCTGGGCGACGAGCTCGTCGTGGCGGGCGTGGGCGGCGGCCCTGGCGGCGTGGACGCCGGTGCCGACGCGGTCGCGCGGGTCGGAGAGGACCGCGTCGAGCTCCTTCTCCAGCCGGGACTGGGCGAAGTCCTCCGCGCTGCGGTAGGCGGCGACGGCGCGGGCCAGGTCCTCGAACATGCCCCAGACCTGGTTGTAGAGCCGCTCGTCCATGGACCAGCCCGAGGCGTCGCCCGCGAAGGGGACGGGGGCCTCGGTGGGCGGCGCCGGGCTCGGAGCGGGCGGCGCGGTCCGCTCGCGCCGGGGGTGGGAGTAGTCGATCCGCTCGCCGGGGCCGGGGACCGGGGCGCCCTGCTGCGGCGGAACGCCGGGCGACGGGGGTTGGGGCCGGGGCTGCGGCGGGAGTCCCGCGCCCGCGGTGGGCGGCCCGGGCGCGTGCCCGGCGGCGCCGGCGGCCGCGGCGGTACGGGAGCGGGTCCCGTCGTGCGGCGCGGGGCGGGGCGGCGGGGTCAGCGCCGCCGCGTGGCCCTTGGCGACCGCGGACTCGACGGCGACCGCGAGCGCGGCGGCGTCGGGAACCCGCTGGTCGGCGAAGAGGGCGGGCAGGCCGCCCTCGTACCCCTGGCCGACGGCGCGGACCTTCCAGGCGCCCTGCCGGCGGTAGAGCTCCAGGGCGACGACGGCGCTCTCGCTGGTGAGGTCGGTCAGGGTGAAGCCGGCGATCTCCGTGCCGTCGAGGCCGGTGACGGCGAGGTGCGGCGAGGGGACGGCGCCGAAGCGGGCCGGGCCGCCGATCCCGGTGGGCAGGGCGAGCAGGACGCTGACCCGGTGCGTGGTCGCCGGGAGGGCGCCGAGGTCGACGGCGAGGCGGTGCTCGGCGGCGGCCTGCCGGGAGACCTCCAGGCCGGGGAGCCGGGGGGCGCCGGGGTGGACGACGCCGCCGGGGCCGCCGCTGCGGCCCTGTTCGTCGCCGAGCGTGGCGGCGGCCACCACCGGGGCGCCCGCCGAGACCCTGATCTCCAGCCGGGTGTCGGGCAGGGGGTGGTTCTGCCCCCGCACCAGCTCTGCCGCCATCCCCTGCTCCCCCGCTCTCGTGTTGTCCGTGCCCGCCCGCGGGTGTCAGAGGTGCGGCAGGATCGCCGGCATGAGGTCCTGGAAGGTGCGGCCGTTGGCCGGGTTGCCCAGGGCGGTCATGGTCCAGCCGTTGCCCGCGCGGTGCACCTTGGCCATGATCTGGGCGGTGTACTGGCCGCCGCCGTCCAGGGTGTAGCGGGCGAGCTCCTGGCCGTTGGTCTCGTCGACGATGCGGCAGAACGCGTTCTGCACCTCCTGGAACGTCTGGCCGGTGAAGGAGTTCACCGTGAAGACGATCTGGTCGATGTGCACGGGCACGCGCTGGAGGTCGACGAGGATCGCCTCGTCGTCGCCGCCCTGGCCGGCGCCGCCGACCAGGTTGTCGCCGGTGTGGCGGACCGAGCCGTCGTCGCTGACGAGGTGGCGGAAGAAGACGACGTCGATGGGCTGCTTGTCGGCGAAGAGCACCGCCGAGGCGTCGAGGTCGATCTCGCGGGTGCGCGAGCCGAACAGGCCGCGGCGGGGGGCGGCCTGCCAGCCCAGCCCCATCCGGACCGAGGTCAGGACGCCGCCGTCGGCCTTCTGGAGGCTGACGGCCTGGCCCTTGGACATGTTGACGCTCACGCGTACTCCCCCTTCGTACGGGACGATTGGTCTGCACCCTATGCATGCGTGCCGGGGATGCGGCCGGGGCGACCGGTTTTTGTGTCGTTCTTGCAACACACCGGGCGGGCGCGGGGTGTTGCCGCGGGTGGGAGGTCAGGCCAGGCCGGCCTCGCGCATCTGGCGCAGCTCCTTCTTGAGCTCGCCGACCTCGTCCCGGAGCCGGGCGGCGACCTCGAACTGGAGCTCGGCGGCGGCGGCGCGCATCCGGTCGGTCATCTCCTCGATCGTGGCGGCCAGTTCGGCGGCCGGACGGTCGGTGAGGACCTCGGTGTCCTTGCCCTTGCGCCGCTTGGACGCCCCGCCGGCCGCGCCGCCCGCCTCGCCGCCGGTCGTCCTCCCGCCGAGGGCGGGGACCGGGGCCTTCGCGGGCCTGCCGTCCGTGCCCTGCCGGTAGCCGGTGCCGAGCAGCTGCTCGGTGTCGACCTCCTCGCGGGCGATCGTCGCCACGATGTCGTTGATCTTCTTGCGGAGCGGCTGCGGGTCGATGCCGCGCTCGGTGTTGTAGGCGATCTGCTTCTCGCGGCGGCGGTTGGTCTCGTCGATGGCCCGCTCCATCGCGGGGGTGACCTTGTCCGCGTACATGTGGACCTGGCCGGAGACGTTGCGGGCGGCGCGGCCGATGGTCTGGATCAGCGAGGTGCCGGAGCGAAGGAAGCCCTGCTTGTCGGCGTCGAGGATGGCGACGAGGGACACCTCGGGCAGGTCCAGGCCCTCGCGGAGCAGGTTGATGCCGACCAGGACGTCGTACTCGCCGGCCCGCAGCTCGCGCAGGAGCTCGATGCGGCGCAGGGTGTCGACGTCGCTGTGGAGGTAGCGGACCTGGATGCCGAGCTCCAGGAAGTAGTCGGTGAGGTCCTCGGCCATCTTCTTGGTGAGGGTGGTGACCAGGACCCGCTCGTCCTTCTCGACGCGGGTGCGGATCTCGTGCACCAGGTCGTCGATCTGGCCCTCGGTGGGCTTGACGACGACCTCGGGGTCGACGAGGCCGGTGGGGCGGATGATCTGCTCGACGAACCCGTCGGACCGGGAGAGCTCGTAGGGGCCGGGGGTGGCGGAGAGGTAGACCGTCTGCCCGATGCGCTGCTGGAACTCCTCCCACTTCAGCGGGCGGTTGTCGAGCGCGGAGGGGAGCCGGAAGCCGTGGTCGACCAGGGTGCGCTTGCGCGAGGCGTCGCCCTCGTACATCGCGCCGATCTGGGGGACCGTGACGTGCGACTCGTCGAGGACGAGGAGGAAGTCCTCGGGGAAGTAGTCGAGGAGGGTGTGCGGGGCGGTGCCGGGGGCGCGGTCGTCGAAGTGCATCGAGTAGTTCTCCACGCCGGAGCAGGAGCCGATCTGGCGGAGCATCTCGATGTCGTAGGTGGTGCGCATCCGCAGCCGCTGGGACTCGAGCATCTTGCCCTGCCGGTCGAGCTCGGCGAGGCGCTCCTCCAGCTCCTTCTCGATCCCGGCGATCGCCTTCTCCATGCGCTCGGGACCGGCCACGTAGTGCGTGGCGGGGAAGACGTAGAGGTGCTCGTCCTGGCTGATGATCTCGCCGGTGAGCGGGTGGAGGGTGGAGAGGGCCTCGATCTCGTCGCCGAACATCTCGATGCGGACGGCGAGCTCCTCGTAGACCGGGAAGATCTCGATGGTGTCGCCGCGGACGCGGAAGGTGCCGCGGGTGAAGGCGAGGTCGTTGCGGGTGTACTGCATCTCGACGAAGCGGCGCAGCAGGGCGTCCCGGTCGATCTCCTCGCCGACCTTGAGCGGGACCATCCGGTCGACGTACTCCTGCGGCGTGCCGAGGCCGTAGATGCAGGAGACGGAGGCGACCACGACGACGTCCCGCCGGGTGAGCAGCGAGTTGGTGGCCGAGTGGCGCAGCCGCTCGACCTCCTCGTTGATGGAGGAGTCCTTCTCGATGTAGGTGTCCGACTGCGGGACGTAGGCCTCTGGCTGGTAGTAGTCGTAGTACGACACGAAGTACTCGACCGCGTTGTTCGGCAGCAGCTCGCGGAACTCGTTGGCCAGCTGGGCGGCGAGGGTCTTGTTCGGCGCCATGACGAGGGTGGGGCGCTGGAGCCGCTCGATCATCCAGGCCGTGGTCGCCGACTTGCCGGTGCCGGTGGCGCCGAGCAGGACGACGTCCTTCTCGCCCGCACGGATGCGCTTCTCCAGGTCGGCGATGGCCGTCGGCTGGTCGCCGCTGGGCTGGTAGGGACTGACGACCTCGAAAGGCGCCACCGTGCGTTCGATCTTCGATACGGGCCGCATGGATCCACCGTACGACCCGCCACTGACAACGGCGCTCCTCAGCGGGTGCGGCCGCCCGCGAACACGTCGTCGGCGGGCTGCCGCGCGGGACGCGCGGTCTGCTGGTCGGGCTTGCCCTCCAGGACCAGCGGGTCGAACATCACGACCACCCCGGCCAGGAGCAGGAAGATCAGCGGGCCGAGCAGCATCGGGGCGAGCAGGGAGACCCCGGAGTCGCCGGCCGGGGAGATCGAGGACTCGTGCAGGTGGACGCCGAGGGCGGCCATGCCCGTGTAGTGCATGCCGCAGACCGCGACCCCCATGACGACGCCGGCGCCGAGGCTCCAGACGAAGTTGCGCGGCTGGACCGCCGCCCACAGTGCGGCCGTGGCGGCGACCACGGCGACGACCACCGAGAGCACCACGATCACGGTGTCGTAGGTGAGGGCGCCCTGCAGGCGCATGGCCGCCATGCCCATGTAGTGCATGCAGGCCACGCCGAGGCCGGTGACGGCGCCGCCGGTGAGCAGCGCGCCGACCGTGGCGCCCCGGTAGCCGACGATGAAGACGCCGATGCCGACCACGACGATCGCGACGGCGAGGCTCGCGAAGGTGAGCGTCCTGTCGTAGTTGACGGGTGTCTCGTCGACGGTGAAGCCCATCATCGCGATGAAGTGCATGCTCCAGATGCCCGAGCCGATGGCCGCCGCGCCGAGCGCGAGCCAGCCGGGCCGCCAGGAGTCCTCCTGGATCAGGGAGCGGGTCGTGCAGCGCAGTCCGAGCGCGCTGCCGAGCCAGGCCATCAGGAACGCCGTCACCGGAGTGACCCACCCGTAGCTGAATCCGTCGATCGTGCCCTGCATCTGTCGTCGCCCCTCGCCCTCTTCTTTTGAAGCAGAGACTATGGCCGCGGGGAACGCGTTCGAGCCATATTCGATAACGAAACGGCACCGTATCGGGAGGGCCCCCTCCGCTTGGCCCGCGATCACGTGACAGCCGTGCGCCGGCGGTTTGCCGGAGGCTCCGGGCCGGGATGATCTCCGCGCCGGGACAGGACCTCCGGCGGTGCCACCGACGCGAGGAGTCCCCCATGCGAGCCGCTCCGCCGACCGCCCGACGCCTCGTGCTCGCCGCCCTGGTCGCGGCCTGTGCGCTCGTGCTGTCCAGCGCCCACGCGGTCGGCCCGGTCCCGGTGCCGCTGCGCGCGGACGCCGCGGCCCTGCCGCCGGTCGTGATCGCCCACCGGGGTGCTTCGGCGTCCGCGCCGGAGAACACGCTCGACGCGGTGGACGCGGCCGCCCGGGCGGGTGTCGAGTGGGTCGAGAACGACGTCCAGCGGACCCGCGACGGCGTGCTCGTGGTCGTGCACGACCGCACGCTGGCCAGGACCACCGACGTCGAGCAGGTGTATCCCGGGCGCGCCCCGTGGCGGGTCGGCGACCTCACGGCGGCCGAGATCGCGCGGCTCGACGCGGGCAGCTGGTTCGGTCCGCGGTTCGCGGGCGTTCGGGTGCCGACCTTGGCGCAGTATCTCGGGCGCGTCGAGCGCAACGGGCAGAAGCTCCTCCTGGAGATCAAACTGCCGGACGCGCATCCCGGCATCGCCCGCGACACCCTGCGGGTGCTGGCCGCCGCGGGCTGGCTCGACCGGGCGCGTGCCGCCCACCGGCTCGTGGTGCAGAGCTTCGACGCGGACACCCTCCGCGCGGTGCACGCGCTACGGCCCGACGTCCGGACGGCCTTCCTGGGCGCGCCCCCGGTCGGCGAGCTGCCTGCGTACGCCGGGTTCACCGACGGCGTCAATCCCGGCCGCAGAACCCTCACGGCGGCCTACGTCCGGGCCGTGCAGACGGTCCGCGGACGCAGGGGAGAGCCGCTGCGCGTCTTCGCCTGGACCGTCGACACCCACGGAGAGGCCCGCCGGGTGGCCGGCTACGGCGTCGACGGCATCATCACCAACCGCCCGGACGTCGTGCGCGACGCCTTGGAGGGCTGACCGGGACGGCGCAGGGAGGCACGGCGCAAGGGGCTCCGCGCAGGCCGGGTTCCGCGCGTCGCCGCCGGGGGGACGGTGGGCGGCGGTCCCGTTGTCAGTGGCGGCCCGTACCGTGATCGGCATGGACATCGAGTGGGTGGTCGTCGGTTCGGACGTCGGTCCGCTGCTGCTGGCGGCCACGGACGCGGGGCTGGTGTGCGTGGCCTTCCACGCGGAGGACGGGGTGCGGGACGGGACGCTGGCGCGGCTTTCCGCGAGGCTCGGCGGCAAGCCGGTCCACGCCCCCGGCTCGCCCCGGCTGGCCGAGCCGATACGCCAGTTGGAGGCGTACTTCGCGGGCCGGCTGCGCGAGTTCGACCTGCCGCTCGACTGGTCGCTGTGCACCGGCTTCAACCGCCGGGTGCTGCGCGAGCTCGCCGCCGAGGTGCCCTACGGCACGGTCGTCGGCTACGGCGACCTGGCGGCCCGGGTCGGCAGTCCGGGCGCGTCCCAGGCGGTGGGGCTCGCGATGGGGGCCAACCCGCTGCCGCTCGTCGTCGCGTGCCACCGGGTCGTGGAGAGCGGCGGCGGGATCGGGGGGTTCGGGGGCGGGGTGGAGACGAAGCGGCGGCTGCTCGCGCTGGAGGGGGTGCTGCCCGAGCCGCTGTTCTGATCGCACACAGGGGCCGGCGCTCCGGGCCTGCACTCCGCACCCCGGGCCTGCGGGACAGGGCCCTGCGACCGCCTCTGCCGGGGTCCCGCGCTCCCCCGGATCAGGCGGCGGAGGACGTGATGCAGTAGGCCTTGCGCAGCGTCTCGTGGACGGTCCACGTGGTCCGGTCGCCCTCGCGCAGCACGCACACGTCGCCGGGCCCGACCTCGAGCGTCGCCCCGCCCTCGATCAGGATCGTCGCCCGGCCGCTGACCACCACGAACATCTCGTCGGCCTCGGTGTCGGTGACCGTGCCGGGGGTGATCTGCCAGATGCCGCGGACCACGGAGCCGTCGGCGGACTCCGAGAGCACCCGGCCGGTGACCTCCGGGGTGCCCGCGACGATCTGGGCGGGGTCGAGGGGCTCGGGGACGAGGTCGGCGTCGGGGATGTGCGCGACGAGGGAGACGGCCGCGGGCTGGTGATCGTGAGTGGTCATGCCGCGCAATGTAGCCGCGTGCCCGGGGACGCCCCGGCGCGACCCCCCGGTGCGCGGAGGCCGGGCCTCCGCGGCCGGCCGGGGCGGAACCCGGCGCTCCGCTCGTGCAGAAGCCAACTCGTGTACCTCGTAACGGAGCTGATGAAGCAACAGGTAACGCGATCGTCACGCAAAGCGCACTTGTGGCCAGAGATTCGACAGGCGATGATCCCGACACGGTGTTGCCATCTCTGACCTATCGAAGGACCGCTCCATGACGCAGACCACGCCCCCGCTCTGGCTCCAGGGCCGCGAAGCGGTGATCGCCGCGGCAGCCCCCGAGGACTGGCGGCACGAGGCACCCGACTACCACCTCTCCCACACGGTCATGCCGGGCGAGCGCTCCACGGACCACGCCCCAGACTCCCTCGAGGCCGTCGTGGAGTCGATCGTGCAGGTCTTCGAGATGGAGGTCTCGCACAAGCACGACCCGCAGACCTGGGTCTCGATGGTCGGCGAGCACTTCCGCACCCGGGTCAACGGCGGGGAGTGGGCGGACTCCGCCGCACTGACCGAGAAGGGCACGTACAACGTCCTGATCGGCGACAGCGTCTTCTACCCGAAGCAGTCCTTCGACTCCTCGCACGACACCTTCCACGGCGCCTTCCCGAACGGCTTCTACTGGGAGGTCCTGGAGGTCCTCTCCCCGCCGCCGCTCGTCACCTTCAAGTGGCGCCACTGGGGCACCTTCGCCGGCGCGTACGAGGGCCACGAGCCCAACGGCAAGCGGATCGAGATGTTCGGCGTCAGCGTCGCGAAGGTCGACGACGACCTGAAGCTGCTCGAGGTCGAGCACTTCTACGACCCGAACGCCTTCCTCGGCCAGCTGACCGGCGGCTGCCCGGTGACCGGCCACGGGGCCGGCGGCGCGTCCGCCCCCGCGTCCGACTCCTGACGACGCCGGCCGGCACCGGCCGACGCGCACGGCGGAGCCCCTGAAGGGGCTTCCGGGG
>NZ_JBHWZH010000072.1:0-30860 GCF_042728285.1 Streptomyces sp. NPDC060194
CGTCATGCCCGACCCACCCGCCGCGGCGCGGGCGGGGTCACGGCACCCGGGCGATCAGGTAGCGGAAGATGTTCGGCATCCACACCGTGCCGTCCTTGCGACGGTGCGGGTGGAGGGCCTCCTTGACCTCCTTGCGGACCTGCGCCTGGTCGGTGGCGTGGGCGGCCGCGTCGAAGAGGCCGGTGGAGAGCAGTCCGCGGACCGCGCTGCCGATGTCGGCGTAGCCGAACGGGCAGGCCACCCGGCCGGAGCCGTCGGGGCGGAGCCCCGCCCGTTCGGCGACCTCCTCCAGGTCGTCCCGGCTGGCCGGCCGCCAGCTGCCGGACCCGCGCATCGGGTCGGCGAGCTTCGTCGCCACCCGCAGCACGGACGAGGTGGCGCACCGTTCCGGCGGCCCCCAGCCGGCCAGGACCACCGGCGCGCCGCGCTCGGTGTGCCGGGCGGCGGAGGCGAGCACGGGGGCGAGGCCCTCGGAGTCCCCGGCGAGGCAGCCGACGGGCTGGAAGGACGTGACGACGTTGTAGGGGGCGGCGCCGTCGGCCGCCGCGTCGTCCGGGGTGCCCTCGACGAGCCGGGCGCCGCCGTCGGGGGGGCCGGCGTCGTCGCCGAGCCGCTCCCTGGCGAGCGCGAGCCGTTCGGTCTCCCACTCCTCCACGCCGGTGACCGTCGCCCCGCGTGCGGCGGCCATCAGGAGGGCGAGCCCGGAGCCGCACTCCACTTCGAGCATCCGGCTGCCGCGGCCTATCTCCAGCCGTGCGTACACCGCGTCGTAGAGCGGTACGAGCATCCGCTCCTGGATCTCAGCCCAGTCACGGGCACGGGCACCGGTGTCCGTACCGGGCGGCGGGGCCGTCCGGGGGAGGTGCCGTTGCGCGAGCATGGGTGTCATCGATTGCGCCCCAATCCGCCGAAACAGGCGTGCAGCGTGTTGCGTCTGGTGTTGGTCGGGTATCCGTCGACAGCGCCCCCCGTGGGCAGGTGCGCCCGCACTCCCCCCGTATGCCAGATAACTCCGCATGCACCGGTCCGTCCAGAGGGTGTGCCCCGGCGGCTTGCACGCCCCTGCCGCGCGCCCCCCGCCGTCCGACCGGGCCGACCGGTGCACGTACGGTGGGTGCCGTCGTCCGCCGGTCGTACGGCGCGCACCGTTTGTCTACGCGCCGGGGCGTACGCGCCACTACGTCACACCATTGTGTGAGCTGTACGACATCTCCGCAGATCGGCGCAGTCGTGGCCGTGCGGACGCATCAGCCGGGACTGACGGGTACGTGCAAATTATTTGGGATGGCCCGGAATAGGAACACACGGGCACCCCGGCTCGTTGTCACGACGTGAGCACGACACCACCTGTCCTCGCCGCAGAGCTGGCGCAGGCGTGGGCCGACATTCAGCGGCACCACTCCGACCTGCCGGATCTTGCCGCGCCCGAGTCCCTGATCGGCGAGTCCTCCTCCGCCTGCGGCGCCGATCTCTCCTTCGAACGGCTGCTCCACGAGGCGGTCCACGGCCTCGCCGCCGCCCGCGGCGTCCGCGACACCTCGCGGGCCGGCCGCTACCACAACCGCCGCTTCCTCGCGATCGCCGAGGAGCTCGGCCTCGACCACCCCGCGGAGCCGCACCCCAGCAGCGGGTTCTCCCTGGTCGCCCTGAACGCCGACGCCAGACGGCGCTACCGCCCCACCATCGAGCGGCTGCAGCGCGCCCTCAAGGCGCACACCGCGGCGACCGCGGCCGACACCTCCCGCTCCTTCCGCGGCCCGGCCGCCCGGCACGGCTCGTCCGGCGGCGGCGTCCGCGTGAAGGCCGTCTGCGACTGCGGGCGGAACGTGCGGGTGGTCCCCTCCGTGCTCGCCCAGGCGCCGATCGTGTGCGGCGGCTGCGGCAAGCCCTTCCGCATCCCGGAAGTCGCCGCGCAGGTCGGCTGACCAGCACTCGTATGGCACAATGGTCAGCTGTACTCGACAGCCGCACAGGACCCCTCTCTCCTCCGGCTGACGTGTCCATTCGGGCCATCGGGTACCGCAACCCCACGCGGCATCCCGTAGTGCCCACCCACGTCAAGATCCAGGAGACACCACTCCAGTGGCAGTCAAGATCAAGCTGAAGCGTCTGGGCAAGATCCGTTCGCCTCACTACCGCATCGTCGTCGCCGACTCCCGTACCCGCCGTGACGGCCGGGCCATCGAGGAGATCGGTCTGTACCACCCGGTGCAGAACCCCTCGCGCATCGAGGTCAACGGTGAGCGCGCGCAGTACTGGCTCTCCGTCGGCGCCCAGCCGACCGAGGCCGTGCTCGCCATCCTCAAGCTGACCGGCGACTGGCAGGCCCACAAGGGCCTCCCCGCCCCCGCGCCGCTGCTGCAGCCGGAGCCGAAGGCCGCGCGCCCCAGCTTCGACGCGCTCGTCGGTGCCGATGACTCCGCCAAGGGCGAGGCCATCACGCAGAAGGCCAAGAAGGCCGACAAGAAGGACGACGCCGAGAAGGCCGAGTCCACCGAGTCGACCGAGGCCTGATCATGCTCGAGGAGGCTCTTGAGCACCTCGTGAAGGGCATCGTCGACAACCCCGACGACGTGCAGGTCGCCTCGCGCAACCTGCGCCGCGGGCGCGTGCTCGAGGTCCGGGTCCATCCCGAGGACCTCGGCAAGGTGATCGGCCGCAACGGCCGTACCGCCCGCGCGCTGCGCACCGTCGTGGGCGCCATCGGCGGCCGTGGCATCCGCGTCGACCTGGTCGACGTGGACGACGTCCGCTGATCATTCGCACGTCCGGCACGGGCCGGGGAGGGCAGACAGCTGCCGTCCCCGGCCCGTCGTCGTGGGTCGGGAACCTGGTGGAGGAGTAGCAGTGCAGTTGGTAGTCGCGCGGATCGGCCGGGCCCACGGGATCAAGGGCGAGGTCACCGTGGAAGTGCGCACGGACGAGCCCGAGCTGCGGCTCGGCCCCGGCGCGGTGCTCGCCACCGACCCGCCCGGGCGCGGCCCGCTCCGCATCGAGTCCGGCAAGGTGCACAGCGGCCGGCTGCTGCTGCGCTTCGAGGGCGTCCACGACCGCAACGCCGCCGAGGCGCTGCGCAACGTCCTGCTGATCGCCGAGGTCGACCCCGACGAGCTCCCCGATGAGCCCGACGAGTTCTACGACCACCAGCTCATGGACCTCGACGTGGTCCTGGCCGACGGCACCCCGGTCGGCCGGATCACCGAGATCAGCCACCTGCCGTCGCAGGACCTGTTCATCGTCGAGCGGCCCGACGGCAGCGAGGTGCTCGTCCCCTTCGTCGAGGAGATCGTCACCGAGATCGACCTCGAGGAGCAGCGGGCCGTCATCACCCCGCCGCCCGGCCTGCTCGACGACGCGGAGGCGGTCGTGGCCTCCTCCCGCGACGCCGCCGACGGGGACGACGCCTGATGCGGCTCGACATCGTCACGATCTTCCCCGAGTACCTCGAACCGCTGAACGTCAGCCTCGTCGGCAAGGCCCGCGCCCGCGGGCAGCTCGACGTGCGCGTCCACGACCTGCGGCGCTGGACGTACGACCGGCACCACACCGTCGACGACACCCCCTACGGCGGCGGCCCGGGCATGGTCATGAAGACCGAGCCGTGGGGCGAGGCGCTGGACACCGCCCTGGCCGACGGCTACGAGGCGGGCGCCGGCGGCCCCGGCGGCCCGGCTCTGGTGGTGCCCACACCGAGCGGGCGCCCCTTCACCCAGGAGCTGGCCGTCGAGCTGTCGCAGCGGCCCTGGCTGCTCTTCGCGCCCGCCCGCTACGAGGGCATCGACCGCCGGGTCGTCGACGAGTACGCGACCCGGATGCCGGTGTACGAGGTCTCCATCGGCGACTACGTGCTGGCCGGCGGCGAGGCGGCGGTGCTGGTGATCACCGAGGCCGTGGCCCGGCTGCTGCCCGGCGTGCTCGGCAACGCCGAGTCGCACCGCGACGACTCCTTCGCCCCCGGCGCGATGGCCGACCTGCTCGAGGGCCCCGTCTACACCAAACCCCCCGTGTGGCGCGGCCGGGAGATCCCGGACGTGCTGGTCAGCGGCCACCACGGGCGGATCGCCCGCTGGCGCCGCGACGAGGCGTTCCGCCGCACCTCCGCCCACCGGCCCGACCTGATCGAGCGCTGCGACCCGGCCGCGCTCGACAAGAAGGACCGCGAGATGCTCAGCATCCTCGGATGGCGGCAGGGTCCGGACGGCCGATTTTGGCGCGACGCCGACGCCGTGGAACAATAGGCCGCTGCTGTACGTCCGGCGTGCGCCCCTGCCACAGGGGGACAGTCGCCCGCCGGATGGAGCGGCTCCCGAATCTCTTACGAACCCGCCCGTCGATGACCTGTGGCATCGGCGAAGAAAGCAGACATCATGTCCAACCTGCTCGACAGTGTGAACGCCGCCTCCGTGCGCTCCGACATCCCGGCCTTCCGCCCGGGTGACACCGTCAACGTGCACGTGCGCGTCATCGAGGGCAACCGCTCGCGTATCCAGCAGTTCAAGGGTGTCGTCATCCGCCGCCAGGGTGCGGGCGTCTCCGAGACCTTCACGGTCCGCAAGGTGTCCTTCTCCGTCGGCGTCGAGCGCACCTTCCCGGTCAACAGCCCGATCTTCGAGAAGATCGAGGTCGTGACCCGCGGTGACGTCCGTCGCGCCAAGCTGTACTTCCTCCGTGACCTGCGCGGCAAGGCCGCGAAGATCAAGGAGAAGCGCGACCGCTGAGTCCCGCCGCCCCGCGGGGCGCACAGCGCGGCCGGTTAAGCTCTGGCTGCGATGGAGACTCAAGCACAGCACGCCGAGCGCGGTTCCTCCCCGGACGACGGGGCGGAACCGCGCTTCGCGCGTCCTCGGGGCCTGTTCGCCGGGGTGCTGGAGGGGCCCTGGCGCCGCGCCGGGCTCGGCGGGCTCGTCCTGCTCGTCGCGCTGCTGCTCCTGAGCACCTTCGTCGCCCAGCCGTTCCTGATCCCGAGCGGTTCGATGGAACCGGCGATGAGGGATGGCGACCGGGTACTCGTAAACAAGGTGGCGTACCGCTTCGGGTCCGAGCCCGAGCGCGGGGACGCCGTGGTCTTCGACGGCGCGGGCTCGTTCGTGCCGGAGGGGACGAGCGGGGCCGACTACGTCAAGCGCGTGGTCGGCGTCGGCGGCGACCGCGTGGTGTGCTGCGACGAGGACGGGAGGATCGCGGTGAACGGCCGGAGTCTCGACGAGACGCAGCTGAAGCCCGGTGACGCCCCCTCGCGGGTCGACTTCGACATCGTGGTGCCCGAGGACCGGCTGTTCGTCCTCGGCGACCACCGCAGCGCCTCCCGCGACTCCCGCGACCACCTCGGAGAGCCCGGCGGCGGCATGGTGCCCGTCGACCGGGTCGTCGGCCGCGCCGACTGGATCGTCTGGCCGGCCGACCGCTGGACGAGCCTGGAGCGGCCCCGCGCCTACGCCGAGGTCCCCGACCCCGATCCCGGCGGGGGCCGTGGGTAACCGGGCCCGGCCGCGCGGCGGGCACAGCGCCGACGATCCGCTGCCCACCGGCGCGCGCCCGGTCGGGCCCCCGGCCAGGCCCGGGCGGGCGGAGCGGCGGCGGCTGGCGAAGAAGGTCAAGCGGCGCCGACGCCGCTCGGCCGTCCGGGAGATCCCGCTGCTCGTCGGCGCGGCGCTGCTCATCGCGCTGGTGCTCAAGACGTTCCTGGTGCAGGCCTTCGTCATCCCGTCGGGCTCGATGGAGCAGACGATTCGGATCGGCGACCGGGTCCTCGTCGACAAGCTCACCCCCTGGTTCGGCCAGAAGCCGCAGCGCGGAGACGTGGTGGTCTTCAAGGACCCCGGCGGCTGGCTGCCCGCCGGGGAGCAGGACACCGGCGAGGACCCGGCGGGTGTGAAGCAGGCGAAGACGGCGCTCACCTTCGTCGGGCTGCTGCCCTCCGACGACGAGCGGGACCTCATCAAGCGGGTGGTGGGGGTCGGCGGGGACACCGTGAAGTGCTGCGGGCCGGACGGCCGGATCACCGTCAACGGGGTGCCGCTCGACGAGCCGTACCTGCACCCCGGCAACCGCCCCTCCGAGCAGCCCTTCGAGGTCAGGGTGCCCGCGGGCCGGCTGTTCGTCCTCGGCGACCACCGGGCCGACTCCGCCGACTCCCGGTTCCACCTGGAGACGCTCGGCGGGACCGTCGCGGAGAGCGGGGTGGTCGGCCGGGCCCGGTGGATCGCCTGGCCGGTGGGCCACTGGAGCTCGCTGGAGGAGCGCGCCACCTACGCCTCGGTCCCGGACGCGCAGGCTGGGTCGTCGGTGGCGCAGGGGGCGTCGAATAGTGTGACCCCGCAGGATCGTTACGGAACGATCCCGCTCCCGGCCTCCGCGGAACTCCCGCTCGCCATGGGAGTGGTGGGCGTGGGCCGCGTGCGGCCCCTGCGCCGACGGTGGTTCACAGACGGCAAGGAGTGGATGTGGGGGACGTGGCGGTCGGCGCGCGGTCCGGCGGCGAGGAACCGGAGGAGCGGCCCGACAGGCCGCCGCTGAGCGGCGGTACGGACCCCGGGCCGGACGGCGCCGACGGACGGCGGGTGCCCGACGACGGCGGCGGCCGCGAGGGCGGCGGGCACGGCGGGTCCGGTGACGACGACGCCTTCGACGAGGACGGTGCGGGCGGCCGCAAGCCGAAGAAGCAGCGCTCCTTCTGGAAGGAGCTGCCGCTGCTGATCGTCATCGCGCTGATCCTGTCGCTGTTCATCAAGACCTTCCTGGTACAGGCGTTCTCCATCCCTTCGGGCTCGATGCAGAACACCCTCCAGCTCGGCGACCGGGTCCTTGTCGACAAACTGACTCCGTGGTTCGGCTCGGAGCCGAAGCGCGGCGAGGTCGTCGTCTTCCACGACCCGGCCGACTGGCTCGAGGGCACCCCCACCGCCGAGCCGAACGCGGTGCAGAAGTTCCTCAGCTTCATCGGCCTGATGCCCTCCGCCGAGGAGAAGGACCTGATCAAGCGGGTCATCGCGGTCGGCGGCGACACGGTGGAGTGCAAGAAGGGCGGGAAGGTCAAGGTCAACGGCGTCGAGCTGAACGAGACCTCGTTCGTCTTCCCCGGCAACACCCCGTGCGACGACCGGCCCTTCGGCCCGGTCAAGGTGCCCGAGGACCGGCTGTGGGTGATGGGCGACCACCGGCAGAGCTCCGCCGACTCCCGCTGGCACCAGGAGGACGGCAACGGCGGCTTCGTCCCCGTCGACGACGTCGTGGGCCGGGCCATCGTCATCGCCTGGCCGATCGGCAACTGGGCGACGCTGCCGATCCCGGAGACCTTCGAGCAGCCGGGCATCGACAAGCAGAGCCGGGGATAGTCCGGCGGGCCGCGGGTAGGGTGCCGTCCCGGAACGTCGATCTTCGATGCCTTTCGACCCGGGGAAGCGGGGACGGTGCCGGTATGAGCAGCACGGAACGGCGGACGGCGGGCACGGACCCGCCGCGCGTGGAGCGCGGAGGCCCTCGGGGGCCGGTGCGCGGACGGCTCGGCGGCAGGCTGTCGGGTCTGGCCGTGGCCCTCGGCTGCGTGCTGTTCCTGGGCGGGTTCGCCTGGGGCGCCTGGGAGTACCGGCCCTACACCGTGCCGACGGACTCGATGGCCCCGGCCGTCGACCGGGGCGACAGGGTGCTCGCCCGGCGGATCGACCCCTCGGAGGTCCGCCGCGGCGACGTCGTCGTCTTCGAGGACGCCGGGTGGGCCGCGGTCCCGATGGTGAAGCGGGTCGTGGGCGTCGGCGGCGACGAGGTGTCCCTCGGCGCGCAGGGGCTGCGGGTCAACGGCGAGGCGGTCGAAGAACCGTATCTTCCGGGTGACGAGCGGACGTCCCCGGCGTCGTTCGACGTGGCGGTGCCCGAGGGCCGGCTGTTCCTGCTCGGCGACCACCGCAGCACCTCGCTCGACTCGCGGGCGCGCCTGGCGGACGGCGACCGGGGCACGGTCCCGCTCGACGCGGTCGGCTCGCGGGTCGAGGCGGTGGCGTGGCCGCTCGACGGCATGCTGCCCCGGCCCACCGGCTTCGCCGGGCTGCCCGGCGGGGTCTCGGAGCCGGGGCCGCTGCGGGCCGTCCTGGCGGCGGTGGCGGCCGGCGCGGTCCTGATCCTCGGCGGCGCGGCGTACGGGCCGCTCGCGGCGCGACGGAGGCGGCGCCATGGCTGAGGACCTCGTGCCCGGCCGGGACACGGCGCTGCGGCGGGTGGCCCGGGTGGTGCTGCTCGATCCCGACGACCGCGTCCTGCTGCTGCACGGCTTCGAGCCGGCCGATCCCGCCGACCGCTGGTGGTTCACGCCGGGCGGCGGTCTGGAGGGCGACGAGACCCACGGGGAGGCCGCCCGCCGGGAGCTGGCCGAGGAGACCGGCCTGACCGACGTCGAGCTCGGCCCGGTGCTCTGGCGGCGCACCTGCTCGTTCCCCTTCGACGGGCGGCGCTGGGACCAGGAGGAGTGGTACTTCCTGGCCCGTACGAAGCGGACCGCGGTCGCCCCCACCGCGCTCACCGAGCTGGAGCTGCGCAGCACGGCCGGGCTCCGCTGGTGGACCTCCGCGGAACTGTCCGCCGCGCGTGAGACGGTGTACCCGACCAGACTCGCCGAGCTGCTCCGCACGCTGCTCGACGAGGGTCCCCCGAGCAGTCCTGTGGTCCTTGACACGGAAATCGCCTGAGGGTGAGCGGGACTCACGCACAATGGGGGGGACGCACGGCTGAAGGGGAACACGCCATGAGTGCCGAGGATCTCGAGAAGTACGAGACCGAGATGGAGCTGAAGCTCTACCGGGAGTACCGGGACGTCGTCGGCTTGTTCAAGTACGTGATCGAGACCGAGCGGCGTTTCTATCTGACGAACGACTACGAGATGCAGGTGCACTCCGTCCAGGGCGAGGTGTTCTTCGAGGTCACGATGGCGGACGCCTGGGTGTGGGACATGTACCGGCCGGCCCGGTTCGTGAAGCAGGTCCGTGTGCTGACGTTCAAGGACGTGAACATCGAGGAGCTCAACAAGAGCGACCTGGAGATGCCGGGGAGCTGAGCGCTCCGGTGGGGCGGGGCGGTTCCGGCGGGTGCCGGGGCCGCCCCGTCCGGCGTTCCGGGGAGGGCGGCCTTCCGGGGAGGGTGCCGGTCCGGCTCTTCGCCCGAACGGGTGAGCGAGTTGTCCACAGCTCGGCCGTCGTCCACCAAGATCCACTTCATGGGCGGCACCGCGCCAGAGTCGGTGCCGGAGGTGGTGCCGAGTGAACACGAACGGAGTGCTCGGGAAGTACGGAGAGGCGCTGGCGGTCCGGCGGCTGACGGCGGGCGGGATGACCGTCCTGGCCCGGAACTGGCGGGGCGGGCGGGCCGGCGAGGTCGACATCGTCGCCATGGACGGCGACGCGCTGGTGATGTGCGAGGTCAAGACCCGGCGGGTGGGGGAGTTCGAGCACCCGATGGCGGCCGTCGGCGCCGCCAGGACCGAGCGGCTGCGGCGGCTGGCCGAGATCTGGCTCTCGGAGCACGAGGGGCCGCCCGCGGGCGGGGTGCGGGTCGACGTGGTGGGCGTGCTTCTGCCCCGGCGCGGCGCCCCGGTCGTCGAGCACGTGCGGGGGGTGTCCTGAGATGGGATTCGCCCGCACCTGTTCGGTCGCCCTGGTCGGCGTGGAGGGGGTCGTCGTCGAGGTCCAGGCGGATCTGGAGCCCGGGGTCGCCGCGTTCACCCTGGTCGGACTGCCCGACAAGAGCCTCACCGAGAGCAAGGACCGGGTCAGGGCCGCCCTGGTGAACTCCGGAGTGCCCTGGCCGCAGAAGAAGCTCACCGTCGGGCTGAGCCCCGCCTCGGTGCCCAAGTCGGGGTCCAGCTTCGACGTCGCCGTGGCCTGTGCGATCCTCGGCGCGGCCGAGCGGCTCGACCCGGCCGCGATCGCCGACCTCGTGATGATCGGGGAGCTGGGCCTGGACGGCCGGGTCCGCCCGGTCCTCGGCGTCCTGCCCGCCGTCCTCGCGGCGGCCGACGCCGGCTACCGCCAGGTGGTCGTCCCCGAGCAGAACGCCGCCGAGGCCGCGCTGGTCCCCGGCGTCTCGATCCTCGGCGTCCGCAGCCTCGCCCAGCTGCTGGCGATCCTGGGCGGCGAACCGGTCCCGGACGAGGCGCCGGAGGAGCCGGGCCGCCCCGACCCGATGCTCGCCGGGCTCAACATCCCCGGTGCCGGACCCGGCGCGGGCCTCGGCTTCGACCCCGGCGCCGGGCACCAGGCCGACCTGCGGGACGTCTCCGGCCAGCACACCGCCCGGACCGCGCTCGCGGTGGCCGCGGCGGGCGGGCACCACCTCTTCCTCAACGGTCCGCCGGGCGCCGGCAAGACCATGCTGGTGGAGCGGATGCCCGGCATCCTGCCGCCGCTGACCCGCAAGGAGTCCCTGGAGGTCACCGCCGTGCACTCGGTGGCCGGGATCCTGCCGCCCGGCAAGCCGCTCGTGGACGCCCCGCCCTACTGCGCGCCCCACCACTCGGCGACCATGCAGGCGCTGGTGGGCGGCGGGAACGGGCTGCCGCGCCCCGGCGCGGTCTCCCTGGCCCACCGCGGGATCATGTTCCTGGACGAGGCCCCGGAGTTCAGCAGCCGCGCCCTGGACGCGCTGCGGCAGCCGCTGGAGTCCGGGCACGTCGTGATCGCCCGGGCGGCCGGGGTGATGCGGATGCCGGCGAAGTTCATGATGGTCCTGGCGGCGAACCCCTGCCCCTGCGGCCGGCACGGCGTCCGGGGGCTGACCTGCGACTGCTCGCCCACCTCGGTCCGCCGCTACCAGGCCAGGCTCTCCGGGCCGCTCCTGGACCGGGTCGACATCCGGGTGGAGGTGGAGCCGGTGGGCCGGTCGCAGCTGACCGGGGTCGCCGCCGGCGGCGAGTCGACCGCCGTCGTCGCCGAGCGGGTGCGGGCCGCCCGGGAGCGGGCCGCCGCCAGGTTCGACGGCACCCCCTGGCGGACCAACGGCGAGGTCCCCGGGCACGAGCTGCGCACCCGGTGGCAGGCCGCGCCGGGGGCCATGATGGTCGCCGAGCGGGACCTGGAGCGCGGGCTGCTCACCGCGCGGGGGATGGACCGGGTGCTCCGGGTCGCCTGGACGGTGGCCGACCTCGCGGGGCACGACCGGCCGCAGGCCGACGACGTCGACTTCGCGCTCCAGCTCCGCACCGGGATCTCCCGGGGCGCGCCGGTGCCGGTCGGGGCGCCGGCGTGAGCGGGGCGGGTCGGGCGGGCGGCCAGGGAGGCGCGGGCGGTGCGGGTGGTGTCGGTGGTGCCGCGTTCGCCGGGGCTGTCGGAGCCGTCGGAGCCGCCGGGGCGGACGAGCCCCGCGGGGTCGTCGGGGACGAGGAGCGGGCGGCGCGGGTCGCGCTCACCCGGGTCGTCGAGCCCGGCGACGAGGTCGCCGGCGGCTGGCTGCGCGAGTTGGGGCCGGTGGGCCTGCTGGCCCGGCTGCGGTCGCCGGAGGGCGGCCCGCTGCCCGGGGCGAGCGCGGTGCGGATGAGGGGGCTGCGCACCCGTGCGGTGCTCGCGAGCCCGGCGGCGGACCTCGCCGCCGCCGCGGAGGCCGGCGCCCGCTTCGTCTGCCCCGGCGAGCCCGAGTGGCCGCGGCAGCTCGACGACCTCGCCGACGCCCGGCCGGTCGGCCTGTGGATCCGGGGCGGGGCCGACCTGCGGCTGTGGGCCCTGCGCTCGGTCGCCGTCGTCGGCGCCCGTGCCTGCACCGAGTACGGGGCCCATGTGGCGGCCGGGCTGGGGGCGGAGCTGGCCCGCAGGGGGTGGGTGGTGGTGTCCGGAGCGGCGTACGGGGTGGACGGGGCCGCGCACCGCGGGGCGCTCGGCGCCGACGGGGCGACCGTCGCCGTGCTCGCCTGCGGAGTGGACGTCGCCTACCCGCGCGGACACACCGATCTGCTCGCGGGGATCGCCGAACGCGGTCTCGTCGTATGCGAGTTGGCGCCCGGGGACCACCCCACCGCGCCGCGGTTCGTCCAGCGCAACCGGGTCATCGCCGCGCTCACCCGCGGCACGGTCGTCGTCGAGGCCGAGCTGCGCAGCGGCTCCCTGGTCACGGCGCGGGCGGCGTACCGGCTGGGGCGGCACGTGATGGGCGTGCCCGGCCCGGTGACCAGCGGGCTCTCCGCCGGGGTGCACGAACTCCTGCGCGCCGAAGGCACGGTGGTCACGGACGCGGACGACGTCGTCGAGCTGGTGGGGGACATGGGGGAGACCGCGCCCGTGCGGAGCGGCCCCGTGGTGCCGCGCGACCTGCTCGCGCCGGCGGCGGCCCGGGTCCTGGAGGCGCTGCCCGGCCGGGGTGCGCTCGCGGTGGCCGAGGTGGCCCGCGGTGCGGGCACGACACCGGAGGACGCCCTCGCCCGACTGTACGAACTCCAGTCGCTCGGCTTCGCCGAACGGGACGGCCAGGCCTGGAAGTTGGCGGCCGGGAGCAGGGCCGACGCGCGGAGGGGACCCCGATACGCAACGTGACAACTCGCCCCCGGTGTACGGCAAACGGAACGTATCTGCGTACTCCTGATCCCATGTCCTTCGCACACCGCGACACTTCAGTCACGCTACGCTCACACGGTTGCGTTCTGGACAGCTCGGCTGGACAGCCCAACGGATCATGGCTCACAGCAGAACGGCTCAAGGCGACGCATGCCCCAGCACATCCACGGTTCCGACCGGGCGGCGGTCACCCCCGCCGCCCGCGACGGCGAGCGGCCGACCGCGCCCACGTCGCTCGACGCGCTGTGGAGGTCGTACAAGACCTCGGGGGACGAGCGCTTGCGCGAGCAGCTGATCCTGCACTACTCGCCGCTGGTGAAGTACGTGGCCGGCCGGGTCAGCGTGGGGCTGCCGCCCAACGTCGAGCAGGCCGACTTCGTCTCCTCGGGCGTCTTCGGCCTCATCGACGCCATCGAGAAGTTCGACATCGAGCGGTCCATCAAGTTCGAGACGTACGCGATCACCCGCATCCGCGGCGCGATGATCGACGAACTGCGGGCCCTCGACTGGATCCCGCGCTCGGTGCGGCAGAAGTCGCGGGCCGTCGAGCGCGCCTACGCCACGCTGGAGGCGCGGCTACGGCGCACGCCCACCGAGGCGGAGGTCGCCGACCTCATGGGCATCAAGGTGGAGGAACTCCACGCCATCTTCAGCCAGTTGTCGCTGGCCAACGTGGTCGCGCTCGACGAGCTGCTGCACGTCGGCGGCGAGAGCGGCGGCCGGCCCAGCCTGATGGACACCCTGGAGGACCCGGCCGCCGACGACCCCGTCGAGGTCGCCGAGGACCGCGAGCTGCGGCGGCTGCTCGCCCGCGCGGTGAACACCCTCCCGGAGCGGGAGAAGACCGTGGTCACGCTGTACTACTACGAGGGGCTGACGCTGGCCGAGATCGGCAACGTGCTCGGGGTCACCGAGAGCCGGGTCAGCCAGATCCACACCAAGTCGGTGCTCCAGCTGCGGGCCAAGCTGGCGAGCTTCGGCCGCTGAGCGGATCCGCCGTCGCGAGGGCGCCGGAGTGGGCACGGGTGCGGCCACGGGGCCGGTGCGTCCGTAGAGTGACCGGGTGCCCAGGATTCGAGCGGCCTCGGTGGCCGAGCACCGAACGATGCAGCGCGCGGCCCTTCTCGACGCCGCCCGCTCCCTGCTGTCCGACGGCGGAACGGACGCGCTGACCTTCCCCGCGCTCGCCGAGCGCACCGGGCTCGCGCGCTCCTCCGTGTACGAGTACTTCCGCTCCCGCGCCGCCGTCGTCGAGGAGCTGTGCGCGGTGGACTTCCCGCTGTGGGCGGCGGAGATCGAGGGGGCGATGGCCGCGGAGGCGTCCCCGCGCGGCAAGGTCGAGGCGTACGTCCGGCACCAGCTCGGGCTGGTCGGCGACCGCCGGCACCGGGCCGTCGTCGCCATCTCCGCCAGCGAACTCGACGCGGGCGCGCGGGAGAAGATCCGCGCCGCGCACCACGGCCTCGTCGCGATGATCGTCGAGGCCCTCGCCGAACTCGGTGCGGCCCACCCCCGGCTCGCGGCGATGCTCCTGCAGGGCGTGGTCGACGCGGCGGTCCGCCGCATCGAGTCCGGCGAGGACCTGGACACCGTCACCGACGCGGCGGTCGCGATGGCCCTGCACGGCGTCGGCGGCGCTTCGGGCTCACGCGTGGAGGGCGGGTCCGGAGATCGTTGACCGGGCCGCACGCCCCACCGCCGGGCAGGATCCGCCCGGCGGTCCTCGGCCCCGTCACCTGGGCAGGGGCACCCCCGCCACCGGGAGCAGGCGGGAGGGGGGTCGGTCGATCAGGTGGAGGGGGTTGAGGTAGGCGTCCGCCCGGCGCAGGCCCCAGTGCAGGCAGGACTGCGCGCAGTGGCCGGCGGGCTCGTCGAGGGCGGCGACCACGTCCCCCGCCGTGACCCGCGCGCCCGCCTCCGCCAGCGGGCGGACCGGCTCGAACGTCGTCCGCAGGGGCGGGTCGCCGGAGCCGGACAGCTCGACGACCAGGACGCCCCGGCCGCCCACCGGCCCCGCGAACGCGACCCGCCCGTCGCGCACCGCCCTGACCTCCGCGCCGGGCTCGGCGGCCAGGTCCACCCCGCGGTGGCCGGGACCGTACGGCGAGGCGGGCGGCACCCAGCCCCGAACGATCCGCGGCGGCGCCCCGCCCGGCCCCACCGGCCAGACCCCGGCCGAGACCTCCCTGCGCATCCCGGCGTCCGTCCCGGCCGAAGACCTCGCCGCAGCCCCCGCCGGGCCCCCGTCCGCAGCCCCGGCCGGATCCGCAGCCGCGCTCGCCCCCACGCCCCGGGCCCCCGCGTCCCGCGCCCCCACCCCGGTCGCCGTCGCCGAAGCCATTGCTCCCGTGCCCAGCACCAGGACCGCGACCAGCGCGACCCACCACTTCGCCGGCACCCTCCGCACACCCCGCATCACTCGTCGCATGCGTCCAACGCTGCACCTCACGGCCCTCCCCGAACGGATCGGGCCGGTTTCCGTGGACGGCGGGCGGGCTGTGGACAACGCCGTCACCCGGGGGTCTTCCGGTCCCGTACACTTCTGGTGGCGATCCGGGTCTCCGGATCGACTTCGCACGCCCCGACACCGGTCTCCTCGAGACGGTGGCAGCGCCTCTCGGTCCTTCGTGGCACGGCGCGCGCGGGGTGTCAGGAATCAACCGAGCACACAAGGAGTACGGCCATGGCCGTCGTCACGATGCGGGAGCTGCTGGAGAGCGGCGTCCACTTCGGTCACCAGACCCGTCGTTGGAACCCGAAGATGAAGCGCTTCATCTTCACGGAGCGCAACGGCATCTACATCATCGACCTGCTCCAGTCGCTGTCGTACATCGACCGCGCCTACGAGTTCGTCAAGGAGACCGTCGCCCACGGCGGTTCCATCATGTTCGTCGGCACCAAGAAGCAGGCGCAGGAGGCGATCGCCGAGCAGGCGACGCGCGTGGGCATGCCCTACGTCAACCAGCGCTGGCTCGGCGGCATGCTGACCAACTTCTCCACCGTCTACAAGCGCCTCCAGCGCCTGAAGGAGCTGGAGCTCATCGACTTCGAGGACGTGGCCGCCTCCGGCCTCACCAAGAAGGAGCTCCTGGTCCTCTCGCGTGAGAAGGCCAAGCTGGAGAAGACCCTCGGCGGTATCCGCGAGATGTCCAAGGTGCCCAGCGCCGTCTGGATCGTGGACACCAAGAAGGAGCACATCGCGGTCGGCGAGGCCCGGAAGCTCAACATCCCGGTCGTCGCCATCCTCGACACCAACTGCGACCCCGACGAGGTCGACTACAAGATCCCGGGCAACGACGACGCGATCCGCTCCGTCACCCTGCTCACCCGCGTGATCGCCGACGCCGTCGCCGAGGGCCTCATCGCCCGCTCCGGCGGCTCCGGTGAGGGCAAGGGCGAGAAGGCCGCCGCCGAGCCGCTCGCCGCCTGGGAGCGCGACCTGCTCGAGGGCGAGAAGAAGGCCGACGAGACCCCGGCCGCCGCCGAGGCCCCCGCCGCCGACGCCGAGGCGCCCGCCGCCCCGGCCGCCGACGAGGCGCCGGCCGCCGAGGCCGACAAGCCGGCCGAGCAGGCCTGACGCTCACGGTCGTGACGGCGGGGGACGGTGCTTCGCGCGCCGCCCCCGCCGTCCACCCGTAGATCCTCTTCTCGACCTCTCCAGGAAGAATCACAGCAATCATGGCGAACTACACCGCCGCGGACGTGAAGAAGCTCCGCGAGCTCACCGGCGCGGGCATGATGGACTGCAAGAAGGCCCTCGACGAGGCCGACGGCAGCGTCGACAAGGCCGTCGAGGCCCTGCGCATCAAGGGCCAGAAGGGCGTCGCCAAGCGCGAGGGCCGCTCCGCCGAGAACGGCGCCGTCGTCACCCTGATCGCCGACGACAACACCTCCGGCGTCATCCTCGAGCTGAAGTGCGAGACGGACTTCGTCGCCAAGGGCGACAAGTTCCAGGCCGTCGCGAACGCGCTGGCCGCCCACGTCGCCGCCACGAACCCGGCCGACACCGCCGCGCTCCTCGCCTCCGAGATCGAGCCCGGCAAGACCGTCCAGGCCTACGTCGACGAGGCGAACGCCAACCTCGGCGAGAAGATCGTCCTGGACCGCTTCGCGCAGTTCTCCGGCGCCTTCGTCACCTCGTACATGCACCGCACCATGCCCGACCTGCCCCCGCAGATCGGCGTCCTGGTCGAGCTGGACAAGGCCGAGCCCGAGCTGGCCCGCGGCATCGCCCAGCACATCGCCGCCTTCGCGCCGAAGTACCTCGACCGCGACGACGTCCCCGCCGAGGTCGTCGAGGCCGAGCGCCGCGTCGCCGAGGAGACCACCCGCGCCGAGGGCAAGCCCGAGGCCGCGCTCCCGAAGATCGTCGAGGGTCGCGTCAACGGCTTCTTCAAGGAGGCCACCCTCCTCGGCCAGCCGTACGCCCTGGACAACAAGAAGTCCGTCCAGAAGGTCCTGGACGAGGCCGGTGTCACCCTGAAGCGCTTCTCGCGCATCAAGGTCGGCATCTGAGTTACGTTCAGCGATCGTGCGTGGACCCCGCTAGGGTCTACAGCAGTCGGCCGCGTACGTAACGGACGACCGCAGATCTGACGAGGAGGCCATTGCCGCGTACGGGACCACGTACCCCACCGGCAATGGCCTCCTTCGTATGTGTACGAGGAGACCCCATGACGAATACCCCGCAGAGCGAGCCCGCCAAGGTGAGCGGACGCTTCATGCTGAAGCTGTCCGGTGAGGCCTTCGCCGGCGGCGGCGCCCTGGGTGTCGACCCCGACGTCGTGCACGCCATCGCGCGTGAGATCGCCGCCGTCGTGCGCGACGGGGCCGAGATCGCGGTCGTCATCGGCGGCGGCAACTTCTTCCGCGGCGCCGAGCTCCAGCAGCGCGGCATGGACCGGGCCCGCTCGGACTACATGGGCATGCTCGGCACGGTCATGAACTGCCTCGCCCTCCAGGACTTCCTGGAGAAGGAGGGCATCGACAGCCGCGTCCAGACGGCCATCACCATGGGACAGGTCGCCGAGCCGTACATCCCGCTGCGGGCCGTCCGCCACCTGGAGAAGGGCCGGGTCGTCATCTTCGGCGCCGGCATGGGCATGCCGTACTTCTCCACCGACACCACCGCTGCACAGCGCGCCCTGGAGATCGACGCCGGGGTCATGCTGATGGGCAAGAACGGGGTGGACGGGGTCTACGACTCCGACCCCCGGATCAACCCCGAGGCCGTCAAGTTCGACGCCCTGGAGTACGGCGAGGTCATCACCCGGGACCTGAAGGTCGCGGACATGACCGCGATCACCCTGTGCCGGGACAACAACCTCCCGATCCTCGTCTTCGAGCTGCTCGCCGAGGGCAATATCGCGCGGGCGGTCAAGGGTGAGAAGATCGGCACGCTCGTGAGCGACCGGGGTACCCGGGCCTAGCAGGGGCCGCTCCGGGGCCCCTACGCTTCACAGACTTCACAGACGCAGGTTCACAGGGTCCGGCCGCGCCGGTCACGCCGTCCGGACCGGGCCCGACCGAGACACGCAGGAGCAACTGGTGATCGAAGAAACCCTCCTCGAGGCCGAGGAGAAGATGGAGAAGGCCGTCGTGGTCGCCAAGGAGGACTTCGCCGCGATCCGCACCGGCCGTGCCCACCCGGCGATGTTCAACAAGATCGTCGCGGACTACTACGGCGCGCTCACGCCGATCAACCAGCTCGCCTCGTTCGCCGTCCCCGAGCCCCGGATGGCGGTGGTGACCCCCTTCGACGCCTCCGCGCTGCGCAACATCGAGCAGGCGATCCGCGACTCCGACCTCGGCGTCAACCCGAGCAACGACGGCCGGATCATCCGGGTGACGTTCCCCGAGCTGACCGGTGAGCGCCGCAAGGAGTACATCAAGGTCGCCAAGGGCAAGGCCGAGGACTCCAAGATCTCGATCCGCGCGGTCCGCCGCAAGGCCAAGGAGACCCTGGACAAGCTGGTCAAGGACAAGGAGGCCGGCGAGGACGAGGTGCGCCGGGCGGAGAAGGAGCTCGACGACACCACGGCGCGCTACGTGGCCCAGGTCGACGAGCTGCTCAAGCACAAGGAAGCCGAGCTCCTCGAGGTCTGATGAACGACTCTTCCTGGGGCGTCCCGCCGGGCGCCGGCGGCGGCCTCGCCGGCGGGCCCGCCCCCTGGGGACCCGCCACGGGTGGCCCCGCTCCGGCGGGTCCCTCCTACGACGGTCACGAAGCCGCGCAGACTCGGCCCATGCCCATCGTTCCGGACGCCGGCAGGAACCCCGGAGAACCTGACGACCACCACGCGGATCGGGGGGCTGCCCGGCTTCCGGGCGGCCCCCTGTTCCACGACGAACCGCCGCAGGAACCCATGACTCCCGCTCCTGCCCCCGCGCCCTCCCCGGCCCCGGTCCCGCCGCTGCCCGAGAAGAAGCGCGCGGGCCGCGACCTGCGCGCCGCCATAGGGGTCGGTCTCGGCCTCGGTGCGGTGATCATCGCGTCGCTGTTCATCTGGAAGCCCGCGTTCATCGGGGTGATAGCGGTCGCCGTGGTCGTCGGGCTCTGGGAGCTGACGAGTCGGCTCCGCGAGGAGAAGGGCATCAACGCCCCGCTCGTGCCGCTCGCTGTCGGCGGTGCGGCGATGGTCGTCGCGGGCTTCGTCAGCGGGCCCGGCGGCGCGTGGGTGGCGATGGCGCTCACCGCGCTCGCCGTCCTGGTCTGGCGGATGACCGAGCCGCCCGAGGGCTACCTCAGGGACGTCACCGCGGGCATCTTCGCCGCGTTCTACGTGCCGTTCCTGGCGACGTTCGTCTCGCTGATGCTCACCGCGGACGACGGTGCGCAGCGGGTCGTCACGTTCCTCGTGCTGACCGTGGTCAGCGACACCGGGGCGTACGCGGTGGGCTGGCGGTTCGGCACCCACAAGCTGGCGCCGCGGATCAGCCCGGGCAAGACCCGGGAGGGCCTGTTCGGGGCGGTGGCCTTCGCCATGGCCGGTGGCGTGCTCTGCATGACGCTGCTCGTCGACGGCGGGCAGTGGTGGCAGGGCCTGGTCATCGGCGTCGCCGTCGCGGCCAGCGCGACCCTCGGCGACCTCGGCGAGTCGATGATCAAGCGCGACCTCGGCATCAAGGACATGGGCACCCTGCTCCCGGGTCACGGGGGCATCATGGACCGGCTGGACTCGCTGCTGCCGACGGCCCCGGTCGTCTGGCTGCTGCTGGTGGCGTTCGTGGGGTCGGGCTGAGTCCGGCCGGGCGCGGACGCCCGCTGTGAAGCTGTGACGAGGACCCCGTGCCGACCGTGGCGCGGGGTCGCCGTCATGTCTGGGACAATGGGACGCATCATGCCCAAGCCTGGAGAACTGACCTTCGTCGCCCCGCGCGGAGCCAAGAAGCCGCCGCGGCACCTCGCCGACCTCACGCCCGCCGAGCGCAAGGACGCCGTCGCCGCGACCGGCGAGAAGCCGTTCCGCGCCAAGCAGCTGTCGCAGCACTACTTCGGCCGGCTCGCCCACGACCCGGCCGAGTGGACCGACATCCCGGCCGCGTCGCGCGAGAAGCTGCGCGAGGCGCTGCTCCCGGAGCTGATGACGGTCGTCCGGCACATCTCCTGCGACGACGACACCACCCGCAAGACGCTCTACCGGATGCACGACGGGACGCTCGTCGAGTCGGTCCTCATGCGCTACCCGGACCGGGTCACCATGTGCATCTCCTCGCAGGCCGGCTGCGGCATGAACTGCCCGTTCTGCGCGACCGGCCAGGCCGGGCTCGACCGCAACCTGTCGACGGCCGAGATCGTCCACCAGATCGTCGACGGCGTGCGCGCGCTGCGCGACGGCGAGATCCCCGGCGGTCCCGCGCGGCTGTCCAACATCGTCTTCATGGGCATGGGCGAGCCGCTCGCCAACTACAACCGCGTCACCTCCGCCATCCGCCGGCTCACCGACCCCGAGCCCGACGGCCTCGGCCTGTCCCAGCGCGGCATCACCGTCTCCACCGTCGGCCTGGTGCCGGCGATGACCCGGTTCGCCGACGAGGGCTTCAAGTGCCGCCTCGCCGTCTCGCTGCACGCGCCCGACGACGAGCTGCGCGACACCCTCGTGCCGGTCAACACCCGCTGGAAGGTCCGCGAGGTCCTCGACGCGGCGTGGGAGTACGCGGAGAAGTCCGGCCGCCGGATCTCGATCGAGTACGCCCTGATCCGCGACATCAACGACCAGGCCTGGCGCGGCGACCTGCTCGGCCGGCTGCTCAAGGGCAAGCGGGTGCACGTCAACCTGATCCCGCTGAACCCGACCCCGGGCTCGAAGTGGACCGCCTCGCGGCCCGAGGACGAGAAGGCGTTCGTGGCCGCGATCGCCGCCCACGGGGTGCCGGTCACCGTCCGCGACACCCGCGGCCAGGAGATCGACGGGGCCTGCGGGCAGCTGGCCGCGACGGAGCGCTGACGGGCGCACCGCGGCGGCGGGTTCCGGACGGCGGGTTCCGGCCTGTTAGGGTTCCCACCGCGCACCGCCCGCAGGTGCGTTCGAAAAACATCTGAACACTCCGACAGGGGAGCGCCCACCGGGGCGCTGAGAGTGCGGCACCGCCGCAGACCCTCGGACCTGATCCGGTTCGTACCGGCGTAGGGAGTCACCGTGCAGAACGCATCAGCAGCGTCGTCATCTCGTTGGCGGACCGTCGACATCGTCGTCACCGCCGTGCTCGGTGCCGTCTTCGGCGTCGTCTTCTGGGCCTGGGGCCTGTTCTGGAACGGCCCCGCCGCCGCGATACCCGCGCCGTTCAACGCGCTGCTCTACGGCGTGTGGCTGATCCCGCCGGTCCTCGGCCCGCTCGTCGTCCGCAAGCCCGGCGCGGGCGTCTTCGCCTCCGTGGTCGCCGCCGCCGTCTCCGCCTTCCTGGGCTCGTCCTGGGGGCTGACCACGGTCGTCTACGGCCTGGTGCAGGGCGTCGCCGGCGAGGCGGCCTTCGCCGCCTTCCGCTACCGCGGCTTCAGGCTGCCGGTCGCGCTGCTCGGCGGCCTGCTCGCCGGGATCGCGGCCTCCGTCCTGGACATCACGATGTACTACTCGGCGAACGCGGTCGGCGTGAACATCGGCTACGCGGCCTGCGTGATGCTCTCGTGCGTGGTCGTCGCCGGCTGGGGCTCGTGGGCGCTGACCCGGGGCCTCGCGCAGACCGGCGCCCTCGACCCGTTCCCCTCGGGCCGCGAGCGCGCCGCGGTATGACCGTCGCCGTGCGCCTGCGGGGGTTCGGCCACCGGCACGCCGGGCGGAAGGCCTGGGCGGTCCGCGGGCTCGACCTCGCGATCGAGCGGGGCGAGCGGGTGGCGCTGCTCGGACCCTCGGGCGCGGGCAAGTCCACGCTGCTCGCCGCGCTCGCCGGGCTCGACGTGCCGGGGGAGCGCGAGGGCACGTTGGAGGTCGACGGGCGGGCCGGCATCGTCTTCCAGGACCCGGCCGCCCAGCTCGTCATGGTGCGCTCCGGCGACGACGTCGCCTTCGGCCTGGAGAACCTCGGCACCCCCGCCGACCGCATCCGGCCGACGGTGGACGAGGCCCTCGCCCGCGTCGGCTTCCCCTACGGCCACGACCGGCCCACCCACGCGCTGTCCGGCGGCGAGCAGCAGCGGCTCGCCCTCGCCGGCGTCCTCGCGCTCGGCCCCTCCCTGCTGCTGCTCGACGAGCCGACCGCCAACCTCGACCCGGCCGGCGCGGACGAGGTCCGCCGGGCGCTCGCCGCCGTCCCGCGCGACACCACGACGGTGATCGTCGAGCACCGGGTCGCCGAACTGCTCCCGCTGCTCGACCGGGTCGTCGTGCTGGACGCGGGCGGCGGCGTCCGCGCCGAGGGGCCGCCGGAGAAGATCTTCCGCGCGTACGGCGACCAGCTCGCCGAGGACGGCGTCTGGGTGCCCGGCCACCCGCTCCCGTCGTACCCGCCGACCGCCGGACCGGGCGCCGAGCTGCTGCGGACCGAGTCGCTCGCCCACCGGCACGCGGGGGCCTTCCCCGACCTGGCCGTGCGGGCCGCGGAGACGCTGGCGGTGCTCGGTCCGAACGGGGCGGGGAAGTCGACGCTCGCGCTGCTGCTCGGCGGGCTGCTGAAGCCGGACGCGGGCCGGGTGGTGGCCGCCGCCGACCCCCGGCCGCCGCACACCTGGCGGGCGTCCGCGCTGGCCGGGCGGATCGGGAGCGTGTTCCAGAACCCGTCGCAGCAGTTCGTGACCTCCCGGGTACGGGAGGAGCTGGCGCTCGGCGGGGCCTCCGCGGACCGCGTCGGCGAGCTCCTGGAGCGGCTGCGGCTGGCCCGGCTCGCCGAGGCGCACCCGCACACCCTCTCCGGCGGCGAGCGCCGCCGGCTCTCGGTGGCCACCGCGCTCGCCGCCGCGCCCGACCTGCTGGTCCTCGACGAGCCGACCTTCGGCCAGGACCGGCGTACCTGGTCGGAGCTGGCCGCCCTCCTCGCCTCGCTGCGCGACCAGGGCCACGGCCTGGTCACCGTCACCCACGACCCGGACTTCGTCACCGCGCTCGGCGGACGCGAGGTCCGCCTGACGGGAGCGCCGACCTCCTCCCGCGCGGGCGGTGCGCGATGAGCCTCTTCGAGCCGATCGTGGATTCCGCCGCCCCGCTGGCGCGGCGGAATCCCACCGCGAAGCTGGTGGCCGCGCTGGTCCTCTCGCTGACCCTGGTGGTCAGTCTCGATCCCGTCGCGCCCGCGCTCGCCCTCGCCGTCGAGCTGGCGCTCGTGCCCGCCTTCGGGCTGCGCTACGGCGAACTGCTGCGGCGGACGTGGCCGCTGCTCGTGTCGGTGGCCGGGGCGGTGTTCGCGCTGGTGCTGTTCGCGCAGGAGCGGACCGGGGCGGTGCTCGTCGACGCCGGGCCGCTGCACGTGACCACGGGGGTGCTCGCGACCGCGCTCGCGCTGGCCCTGCGGCTGGTCGCGGTGGGGCTTCCGGGCCTGATGGTCGTCGCGACCACCGACCCGACCGACCTCGCGGACTCGCTGGTGCAGAACGCCCGCGTCCCGGCCCGGTTCGCGTTCGGCGCGCTGGCCGCGCTCAGGATGGTGCCCCTGCTGGGCGAGGAGTGGCGGATGATCGCGTTGGCCCGGCGGGCCCGCGGGCTCGACGCGGGGCGCAACCCGGTCCGCGGGCTGCGGCTGCTGGCCTCCGCCGCGTTCACCCTGCTCGTCGGCGCGATCCGCCGCGGCACCCGGCTCGCGCAGGCGATGGACGCGCGCGGCTTCGACGCCCGCACCCCGCGGACGTACGCGCGCGAGCAGCGGTTCCTGCGCGCGGACACGGCGATGGTGGCGGGGGCGGTGGTGGTCGCGGCCGGGTGCGTGGTGGCGAGCGTGGTGACGGGGACGTTCAACCCGGTGTTCGGCGGCTGACCGGCCGGCTCAGTGTTCGGTGAAGCCGCCGAGCCAGTCCTGGAGGCGGCGGCGGGGCCCCGCCCAGCGGGCGTCGTGCCGGGCCGCGCGGGCGGCGGCGCGGCGGGCGGCCCGGGGCCGGCGGCGGTACCAGCGCTCTGCCCACCAGGAGCCGGGCCGGGCCAGGCGGACCGCCGAGAAGAACGCGACGAACGGGACCAGGATCCCGATGACGGCGAGCCGTCCCTTCCCCTTGGCCACCGAGACCAGGGCCAGCAGGAAGTGCCAGGCGATCGTCGCGGTTAGCGCGAGCCGGCCCGGGTGCTCCTCCTCGCCCGGGGTCTCCTCGACGCCGAACGGCAGGAACCCGCACAGCAGCAGGGCCACCAGCGCGGCGGTGAGGATCACCGCCTCGATGCTCTTGCGGCCCCGTTCGCCCCAGTAGACGTCCTGCAGGTAGAGGACGAGCGCGAACTCGTCGAGCGCCAGACCGGCCCCGACGCCGAACAGGAACGCGGGGACCGTCGCGGCGAGGCCGGAGGTGCCGGAGGCGACCGCCCCGAAGCCGCCGCACACCATCAGGACGATCCCCGGCACGACGTGGTGGACGTGCAGCCCGCCGGGGGTGACGTCGCGGAACGGGCCGCGGCCGGAGCGGATCAGACGGGTGACCACCCGGGTGAGCAGGAAGGTCGCGATGAACGCGGCGAGGGCCACGAGCAGCGGCAGCTTGCCGGGCTCGACGATGTTCCGCTCCCACCAGCCGTCCCGGAGCGCCAGATGCAGTGCCATGGGGCGATTCTGCGGGCCGGCGGGGGCCGGGGAGCGGACCCCCGCCGCGGCGGTCCGGGTGGTCGCCCCGGATCAGCCCTGCTCGACGGCGGCGGGGTCCATCCACATGTGCTCCCAGATGTGGCCGTCGGGGTCCTGGAAGTCCCGCCCGTACATGAACCCGTGGTCCTGCGGCTCGCCGTGCGCGCTGCCGCCGGCGGCGAGCGCGGTCTCGACGATCGCGTCGACGGCGTCGCGGCTCTCGGCGCTGAGGCAGAGCAGCACCTCGGTGCTGGTGGCGGTGTCGGTGATCTGCTTGGGGGTGAAGTCCTTGAAGCGCTCCTCCACCAGCAGCATGACGTGGATCGTTTCGCTGACCACGAAGCTCGCGCACTTGTCGTCGCTGAACTGGGCGTTCTGCGTGTAGCCCAGCTTGGCGTAGAAGTTCCTGGACCGCTCCAGGTCCTTGACGGGCAGGTTCACGAAGATCATCTGCGGCATGGTGCGGGCCTCTTCCGTGTCCGGTGGGGTCGCCTTGCGGGCGGTTTCGAGGGGGTAGACCGGGGGGCCGGCCGGAACTCATCGGCGGCGCCGAAGTTTTTTCCTAGTCGGTCAGCGGGAGCGCCGCCAGCATGCCGACGGCCCAGGTCAGCGGCCCGAAGACGGCGAGCAGCGCGGTCGCCCGGAGCAGCGCGGCCAGCCGCAGCGTCCGCATCGGCGCCCCCATCCGCAGCAGCGCCGCGGTGTCCTCGGCCCGCGCGGCCCGCGCGGCGACGGCCGCGGCGACCAGGGTGGCCGCGGTGCAGCCGACGACGAGGACCCCGCCGAGCACGGTCAGCGGTCCCGGCGGCCCGCCCTGGACCGCGCCCGCGGCGATCAGCCCGGAGGCCACCGCGCTCGCGACGCCCAGCGGGCGGCCGATCCGGCCCGCCTCCGTCCGCAGGATCCGCCCGGCGAGCAGCCGGACGGCGCCGGGGCGCACCGCCTGGAGCAGCCGTCCGCACAGGTCGGTGAGGCCGGGGCCGGACAGGACGAGCCCGGCGGCCGTCAGCGCCCAGCCCGCGACGACGCCCGCCGAGCCGCCCTCGAAGCGGGCGGGCATCGGCAGGGCGGCCCCGGGGGCGCCCCGGCTGGCATAGGCCTCGACGGCGAGGCCGACCGCGGTGAGCGCGACACCCCAGGGCAGCGCCCGGCCGGGCTCGGCGTCGGTCTCCGCGCGCGGCCGCAGCGCGAGCGCGCCGGCGGCCCCGGCGACCAGCGGGACGACCGCGAGCAGCGTCACCACCGCCGCCGTCGGCAGCTCGCGGTCCGCGGCGAGCAGCCCGCGGGCCGCGCCGGCGAACGGGAGCAGGCCGCCCGCGTCGCCGCGCAGGTGCCAGAAGAGCAGCAGCGCGGCCAGGCTGCCGGCGGCGCAGGCCAGGACGGTGGAGGCGGCGGCGATCAGGGCTCGGCGGGCCGGTCCCACGCCGAGGGAGGAGAGCCCGCCGGACGGGCGGGTGGCCGGGTCGGTCCGGGCGACGGCGATCGCGAAGTACACCGTGGCGGCGAGCGGCGGCACGCACCACACCAGCCGCAGGAACGCGCCGGCGGGGTCCTTGAGCGCCAGGGTGAGGGTGGACAGGAGCAGGAAGGCGACCCCGCCCGCGGTCGCGGCGACGGCGATGCGGCCGAGCTGGACCAGCGGGCGGGAGCCGCGCGCTAGACGGAGAGCGAGCACGCGTCCTGGCCTTCCGTGTCGGTGTCGTCCGCGGCCCCGGCGGCCCGGGAGTCCTCGGCGCTCCGCGTGGCGCGCGGGCCGTCCTCGCGGTGTGCGTCGGTGCGGCGGCCGTCCAGGAGCGTGATCGTGCGGTCGGCGCCCGCGACGGCCTCGCCGTCGTGGGTGGCGAGGACGACGGCGATGCCGTGCGAGCGGGCCGCGGTGGTGAGGGTGCGCAGGACCAGGTCGCGGTCGGCGCGGTGCAGGGAGGCGGTCGGCTCGTCGGCGAAGAGGACGGCGGGGGCGGTGCTCAGCGCCCGGGCGACGGTGACCCGCTGGCGTTCGGCCTGCAGCAGCTCCGCGGGCCGGCGTTTGGCGCAGTCGGCGATGTCGAGCCGCTCCAGCCAGGCGAGCGCGGCGGTCTTGGCGGCCTTGCGCGGGGCGCCGCCGAGGAGCAGCGGCAGGGCGGCGTTCTCCCACGCGGTCAGCTCGTCGACGAGGCGCGGACGGGGGTCGATCCAGCCGAAGCGGTCGTGGCGCAGCCGCTCGCGGTCGGCGGCGGGCAGCGGGTGCAGGGGGAGGTCCTCGAAGAACACCTCGCCCTCGTCGGGGGCGAGCTGCCCCGACAGGCACCGCAGCAGGGTGGTCTTCCCGGCCCCGCGCGGGCCGGCGACGGCGAGGATCTCACCGGGCCGCAGGTCGAGCGAGACGCCGGTCAGGGCGGGGGAGCCGGCGTAGGAGACGTGCAGGGCGCGGGCCCGCAGCACGTCGGGTTCGGGCGGGGCGACCATGGCGTATACCTCCGTACGGGGGACCGGGCGGGCTGCCTGTCGGCACCTCGGGCACGGTACGGAGCGCGCGGCCCCGGGCGGGGAAAGCGCGCGGCCCGGCGGCCGCCGTACTCACTCGTACGGGGGCCTCCGGGCCGTCGTGAGGCTGACTTGTCGGATCAACCGATCAAGCCGGAGGGGCTTACAGCTTGGTCCACGCCTCGGTGAGGGTCTCGCGCAGGATGCCCTCGATCTCGTCGAACGTCTCCTGGTTCGAGATCAGCGGCGGGGCGAGCTGGACGACCGGGTCGCCGCGGTCGTCGGCCCGGCAGTACAGGCCGTTCTCGAACAGGGCCTTGCTGAGGAAGCCGTAGAGCACGCGCTCGGTCTCCTCGTCGGTGAAGGTCTCCTTGGTGGCCTTGTCCTTCACCAGCTCGATGCCGTAGAAGAAGCCGTTGCCGCGGACGTCGCCGACGATCGGCAGGTCGCGGAGCTTGTTCAGGGTGTCGAAGAACGCGCCCTCGTTGTCCAGGACGTGCTGGTTGAGGCCCTCGCGCTCGAAGATGTCGAGGTTGGCGCAGCCGACCGCGGCGGAGACCGGGTGGCCGCCGAAGGTGTAGCCGTGCAGGAAGGTGTTCTCGCCCTTGTAGAACGGCTCGGCGAGCCGGTCGGAGACGATGCAGGCGCCGATCGGGGAGTAGCCCGAGGTCATGCCCTTGGCGCACGTGATCATGTCCGGGACGTAGCCGAACTTGTCGCAGGCGAACATCGTGCCGAGGCGGCCGAAGGCGCAGATGACCTCGTCGGAGACGAGCAGCACGTTGTACTTGTCGCAGATCTCGCGGACCCGCTGGAAGTACCCGGGCGGCGGCGGGAAGCAGCCGCCGGCGTTCTGCACCGGCTCCAGGAAGACCGCGGCGACGGTGTCGGGGCCCTCGAAGAGGATCTCCTGCTCGATCTGGTCGGCGGCCCAGCGGCCGAAGGCCTCGGGGTCGTCGCCGTGGATCGGGGCGCGGTAGATGTTGGTGTTGGGCACCTTGTGCGCGCCGGGCACCAGCGGCTCGAAGGGGGCCTTCAGGGCCGGCAGGCCGGTGATGGACAGGGCGCCCTGCGGGGTGCCGTGGTAAGCGACCGCGCGGGAGATGACCTTGTACTTCGTGGGGTTGCCGGTGAGCTTGTGGTACTGCTTCGCCAGCTTCCACGCGGTCTCGACGGCCTCGCCGCCGCCGGTGGTGAAGAAGACCTTGTTCAGGTCGCCCGGGGCGTAGTCGGCGAGGCGCTCGGCCAGCTCGACGGCCTTGGGGTGGGCGTACGACCAGATCGGGAAGAACGCCAGCTCCTGCGCCTGCTTGTAGGCGGTCTCCGCCAGCTCGTGGCGGCCGTGGCCGGCGTTCACCACGAAGAGGCCGGAGAGGCCGTCCAGGTAGCGCTTGCCCTTGTCGTCGTAGATGTGGGTGCCCTCACCGCGGACGATGGTCGGCACGGGGGAGTTCTCGTACGACGACATGCGGGTGAAGTGCATCCACAGGTGGTCGTAGGCGGTCTTCGACGTGTTGGCGGGGTCCTGGCCCATGGTTATCGCGTTCCCCATGTGTAGGTCTGCTTCTTCAGCTTGAGGTAGACGAAGCTCTCGGTGGAGCGCACGCCCGGGAGTGCGCGGATGCGCTTGTTGATGACGTCGAGCAGGTGGTCGTCGTCCTCGCAGACGACCTCCACCAGGAGGTCGAAGGAGCCCGCGGTCATCACCACGTAGTCCACCTCCGGCATCTCGGCGAGTGCCTCTGCGACGGGGTCGAGGTCGCCCTCGACGTGCAGCCCGACCATCGCCTGGCGCCGGAAACCCACCGTGAGCGGGTCGGTGACGGCGACGATCTGCATGACGCCCTGGTCGAGCAGCTTCTGCACCCGCTGGCGCACGGCCGCCTCGGAGAGGCCGACGGCCTTGCCGATGGCCGCGTACGGGCGCCGTCCGTCCTGCTGGAGCTGCTCGATGATCGCCAGGGAGACGGCGTCGACGGACGACGTGCCGTTCCCGTTCCTGGTGTCTGCGTTGCGACTGGCCACGACTTCACTGTGCACCGCAGGTCAGCCGTCTGGCAAGTCCGAGGCGATGGTTTCCGTTGCGTAGGGGTGCCGTAATGACGGAATCCGAAGTTCAGGGGGTTCGGGTGTGTCGAAAGCGTCGCTCCTCGGACTAGGGTGGGGAGGTAACCGTCGGACACCTCGTAAGGAGGGTGGCAGTGACCACCGAGCTGAAGAAGCTGCGCAACTACATCGACGGGGAGTTCCAGGACGCCGCCGACGGGCGCACCATCGAGGTGGTCGACCCGGCGACCGGCGAGGCGTACGCGACCTCCCCGCTGTCCGGCGAGGCGGACGTCGACGCGGCCATGGAGGCCGCGGCCGCCGCCTTCCCCGCCTGGCGGGACGCCACCCCGGCCGAGCGCCAGAAGGCCCTGCTGAAGATCGCGGACGCGTTCGAGGAGCGCGCCGAGGAGCTGATCGCCGCCGAGTCGGCCAACACCGGCAAGCCGGTCCACCTCGTCCGCGACGAGGAGATCCCGCCGATGGTGGACCAGATCCGGTTCTTCGCGGGCGCCGCGCGGATGCTGGAGGGCCGCTCGGCCGGCGAGTACATGGAGGGCCTGACCTCCATCGTCCGCCGCGAGCCGGTCGGCGTCTGCGCGCAGGTCGCACCGTGGAACTACCCGATGATGATGGCCGTGTGGAAGTTCGCCCCGGCGCTCGCCGCGGGCAACACCGTCGTCCTGAAGCCCTCGGACACCACCCCCGCCTCGACGGTCCTGATCGCCGAGATCCTCGGCGACATCCTGCCCAAGGGCGTCTTCAACGTCGTCTGCGGCGACCGCGACACCGGCCGCCTCATGGTCGAGCACCCGACCCCCGCCATGGCCTCCATCACCGGCTCGGTACGCGCCGGCATCCAGGTGGCCGCGTCGGCCGCCAAGGACGTCAAGCGGGTCCACCTGGAGCTCGGCGGCAAGGCGCCCGTCGTGGTCTTCGAGGACGTCGACATCGCGAAGGCCGTCGAGGACATCGCGGTCGCCGGGTACTTCAACGCCGGCCAGGACTGCACGGCCGCGACCCGCGTGCTCGTCCACGAGTCGATCCACGACGAGTTCGTCACCGCGCTCGCCAAGGCCGCCGCCGACACGAAGACCGGCGCGGCGGACGACGAGGACGTGCTCTACGGCCCGCTCAACAACGCCAACCAGCTCGCGCAGGTCACCGGCTTCATCGACCGGCTCCCCGCGCACGCCAAGGTCGAGGCGGGCGGCCACCGGGTCGGCGAGAAGGGCTACTTCTACGCCCCCACCGTCGTCTCCGGCCTGAAGCAGGACGACGAGATCATCCAGAACGAGGTGTTCGGGCCGGTCATCACCGTCCAGTCCTTCACCGACGAGGCGCAGGCCCTCAAGTGGGCCAACGACGTCGAGTACGCGCTCGCGTCCTCGGTCTGGACGAAGGACCACGGCCGGGCGATGCGGATGTCCCGCAGCCTCGACTTCGGCTGCGTGTGGATCAACACCCACATCCCCCTGGTCGCCGAGATGCCGCACGGCGGCTTCAAGAAGTCCGGCTACGGCAAGGACCTCTCCGCGTACGGCTTCGACGACTACACACGCGTCAAGCACGTGATGACGTCCCTGGAGGGCTGAGTCCCCTTCCCGCGAGGGGCGGCCGGGTGCTCCCGGCCGC
>NZ_JBHWZH010000073.1:0-16436 GCF_042728285.1 Streptomyces sp. NPDC060194
CCCTTGCGGGTCGCCGGCCGTCCTGTCGTACCGGATGCGGTGCCGGACAGCGCGCCGGAGCGAGCGTGTCTCGTGGCGCTCGGACCGGGCCTGCGCTCAGGCCGGGGGGACTCAGACCCGGTGCCCAGGCCAGGGGGACTCAGGCCCGGTGCTCAGGCCGGGCGGGCGTCGAGTTCGAACCAGACCGCCTTGCCGACGCTGTGCGTCCTGATCCCCCAGGCGTCCGCCAGCATCTGCACGAGCAGCAGCCCCCGTCCGTGCACCCCGTCGTGCGAGCCGTCCTCCGGGCACGGGTCGCTGTGCACCTCGGGGAGCACGCCCGTGAAGTCGCGGACCTCGACCCGCAGTGCGCCGGCCTGCCGGAACGTCGCCGTGACGACCGCCTCGCGGTCGGTGTGGACCAGCGCGTTGGTGACCAGCTCGGAGGCGAGCAGCTCGGCCACGTCCGACTGCCCCGGATCGCCCCACTGGTGCAGCAGCTCGCGCAGGGCGCGCCGCACCTCCGGCACGGCCCTGAGATCCGACCGCCCCAGTCTGCACCGCAGTGGGGGCTCGCCTCCCTGCACCGGCCTGCCCGTCATGACCCCCGCCCGTCCGAAAATGACCGATCCCCTCCACGGCTCGAACATGCTCACGGGATGCATGCCCTCGGCCACATCCGGTCACTCATCCGGTTCGTACGACGTGCCGGGGCGCACGGAAGTGAGCGGGCGCGGACGGCGAAGCGGCCGGTACGGTCGCGCGCCGGGTCCTGCGGCACCCCCGTCGGCCCTGCCGCGCAGGCCACACGCGGGGGCCGCGCCCGCGACCACGGCCCCGACGTCCCGGCCGACGACCGGTGCACCGTACGTCCGGCCCCTGCACCCCATTGGTCCAGTCCAGTACGGAGCGACGCGCCTCGGCTCGCGGACCGGCCGGGACGGGTCACCGTGTCGACACGCGGCTACGGCGTCCGGCGTAGGCGACAGGGGCGCACCGAGGGGGCGCGCGGGACGCATTCGCGGCCGGGTCGGGGGCACATGGCGGTCGTACGACGACATGGAGACGCGCGATCCAGAGATGAGAGTGACGACATGGCCTACTCCCCGCACCCGCAGACGCCCGGCGACTACGACACGAACGCGCACGGGGGGCCGGTGAGCCACAAGAACGGGCTGGCGATCGCGGCGCTGGTGCTGGGGATCCTGGCGATCCTGCTCTTCTGGACGGTCATCGGCGGCATCGGGCTCGGCCTGATCGCCGTCGTCCTCGGCATCCTGGGGAAGCGCAAGGCCCGCAACGGGGCCGCTCCGCACGGCACCATGGCGGTCGTCGGCGCGGTGCTCGGTGCTCTCGGTCTGATCGTGTCCGGTGTGATCCTCGCGCTGGGCGTCTCCGTCCTCAACTCCGACGAGTTCAAGAGCTTCGACGACTGCGTGAAGCAGGCCGACTCGCAGAGCCAGCGCGACCAGTGCGCGGAGGACTTCGAGCAGGACGTCAACAACAACTGACGCCCGGCGCCAGCAGGAACAGCCCCGGGGGTGCTCGCCGCAGCGGCGACGCACCCCCGCGGTGCGCCCGGGCCCGCGACCGCCCTACGGCCGCGGCACGTTCCGCAGGTTCGACCGCGCCATCTGCACCATCCGCCCCACTCCCCCGTCGAGCACCGTCTTCCCCGCCGACAGCGCGAAGCCGGTCACCATGTCCGCGCTGATCCTCGGCGGCATGGACAGCGCGTTCGGGTCGGTGACCACGTCGACCAGCGCGGGCCCCTTGTGCCGGAACGCCGCCTTCAGCGCCCCCGCCAGCTGCTTCGGCTTCTCGACCCGCACCCCGAACGCGCCCGCGGCCGTCGCGAGCGCCGCGAAGTCCGGGTTGTGGTTCGTGGTGCCGTACGACGGCAGCCCCGCGACCATCATCTCCAGCTCGACCATGCCGAGCGAGGAGTTGTCGAACAGCACCACCTTGACCGGCAGTTCGTACTGCACCAGGGTCAGGAAGTCGCCCATCAGCATGGAGAACCCGCCGTCCCCCGACATCGAGACGACCTGCCGGTTCCGGTCGGTGAACTGCGCGCCGATCGCCTGCGGCAGCGCGTTGGCCATCGAGCCGTGGCTGAACGAACCGATCACCCTCCGGCGGCCGTTGGGCGTGAGGTAGCGGGCCGCCCAGACGTTGCACATGCCGGTGTCCACGGTGAACACGGCATCGTCGTCCGCGAGTTCGTCGAGGACGGAGGCGACGTACTCCGGGTGGATCGGGGTGTGCTTCTCGACCTTGCGGGTGTAGGCCTTGACGACGCCCTCCAGCGCGTCGCAGTGCTTCTCGAGCATCTTGTCGAGGAACCGCCGGTTCGGCTTCTCCCGCACCCGGGGCGTGATCGCCCGCAGGGTCTCGCGGACGTCGCCCCACACCGCGAGGTCCAACGTGCAGCGCCGGCCGAGGTGTTCGGGCCGGATGTCCACCTGCACGATCTTGACGTTCGTCGGCAGGAACGCGTTGTACGGGAAGTCGGTGCCGAGCAGGATCAGCAGGTCGCACTCGTGGGTGGCCTCGTACGCCGCCCCGTAGCCGAGCAGTCCGCTCATGCCGACGTCGTAGGGGTTGTCGTACTGGATGTGCTCCTTGCCGCGCAGGGCGTGGCCGATCGGGGACTTGACCCGTTCGGCGAAGGCCATGACCTCCGCGTGCGCGCCGGCGGTGCCGCTGCCGCAGAAGAGGGTGACCTTCTGGGCGGCGTCGACGAGGGCGACCAGCTCGTCCAGCTCCGTCTCGCCGGGGCGGACGGCGGGGCGGGCGGTCACGAGCGCGTTCTGGGCGGGGTGCTCGGGGGCGGGCGCGGCGGCGATGTCGCCCGGCAGGGTCACGACGCTGACGCCGCTGCGGCCGACCGCGTTCTGGATCGCGGTGTGCAGCAGCCGGGGCATCTGCTTCGGGCTGGACATCAGCTCGCTGTAGTGGCTGCAGTCCCGGAAGAGCCGGTCGGGGTGGGTCTCCTGGAAGAAGCCCAGGCCGATCTCGGCCGACGGGATGTGCGAGGCGAGCGCGAGGACCGGGGCCATCGAGCGGTGGGCGTCGTAGAGCCCGTTGATCAGGTGCAGGTTGCCGGGGCCGCAGGAGCCCGCGCAGGCGGCGAGCCTCCCGGTGACCTGGGCCTCCGCGCCGGCCGCGAACGCGGCGGTCTCCTCGTGCCTGACCTGCACCCAGTCGATGCCGCGGGTGCGGCGGATCGCGTCGACGACCGGGTTGAGGCTGTCGCCGACGACGCCGTAGAGGCGCTCGACGCCGGCGCGCTTGAGGATGTCCACGAACTGCTCTGCGACGTTCTGCTTGGCCATGCCCCCCATCAGTCCACGGCGCGGGGGCGCGCGCCGTGGGGAGGCCGCCGAACGGGTGAGGGGCCTCAGGCCTCCCACACCGCGGCCGCCGTGCGGTCGTCCGCGTGCCCCTTGACCCGCAGCTGGGCGTCGGCGAGGAACGCGGTCAGGCCGGGCGGGCCGGTGTCGGACCAGCGCTCGGCGAGCACGCCGGCCAGCTCGGGCGAGGCGCGCAGCGCCTCGGCGAGGCCGCCGGTGCTGAGCAGCAGGGTGTCGCCGGGCCGGGCGACGGAGGCCCGGAAGCGGAACGGCTCGCGCGGCTCGGGGGCCGGGTCGTAGGGGCTCGGCGGCGTGGGGATGCCGAGGTCCATGGTGAGCCGGTCGCCCTCCGGCGTCTCCGAGGGGGCGTCGGCGGCCGGGCGGACCGGCGAGCCGAAGCCCACCACCGGCTCTCCCCGCGCGTCGGACGCGGCGGGCTCCAGGTCGTGCCACTCCCCCGCCCGCAGCCGGAAGAGGCCGCCGGCGCCGACGCCGAAGAAGACCCGCGTGCGGCACTCGGGGTCGGCGGGAAGCAGCAGGCAGCGCAGCGACGCGGAGTACGCGTCCGGGTCGATGTCCAGCTCGGCGGCGCGGGCGCGGAGCCGGCCGAGGCTGCGGTCGGTGAGCCGGTGCAGGCCGGACTTCAGCTCGCCCCGGCGGCCCCCGCGGATGTCCTCGGAGAGCCGGGTGTGGCTGCGCCCGACGGCCTCCGCGATCAGGGTGCACGCCTCGCCGGCCGCCCGGTGCGCGCCCTCCGCGGCCTGTCCGCCGCTCGCCATCGCGACGAGCACGAGGGCGGCGTCGCCGGTGCCGAAGCGGGCGGTGAGCAGCGCGTCGCGGCGCGGTTCGCCGCGGTGGCGGGAGGTGTCGCCGCGCAGGGAGACGGCCCGCAGGGTGCAGGTGCCGTAGCGGGCCCCGTCCAGGACGGTGTCCGCGACCAGTTCGCCGAGGCGGGAGGGGTGCGCGGCGGGCAGTGCGGTGGGCTCGGGGTCGTAGGAGGGCGGCCCGTCCCCGACGTGGGTGGCGGCCGGCGGACGGGACGGGGACGGCGGGGACGGCCTGGGGTCCAACGGTTCCTCGGTCGGGTCGGCGGCCGCGCGGTGGCGGCCGGGGTTCTGGGGCCGCCGCGCGCGCTGCGGGAAGTTGCGGGGCCGGTCCTCGGCGAGCGGGGCCTCCCACGGCGCGCGGGCGGGCGGCACCCACGGGGTGCCGGGCCGGGGCGCGGTGGGCGGCAACTCGGCCCGCGGGGCGGCCGCGGCCGGTGCGGACGGCTCCGGGTCCGCGTGCGGCCATCGGGTCGCGGGATCGGGCGCGGGCGGTGCGGGTGGTTCCGACGGAACGGCCGGCGCCGCGGGCGGGGCCGGCTGTGCGGGGATCCCGGGGACGACGGGCGCGGCCGCTCCGGGCGGCCACGGGGTCTGCGCACGCGCGCCCGCGGCCGGTGCCGCCGGGGCGGGCGGCGCGGGCGGCGGCCCGCCCCCGGGGGGTCGGGACGGCGAGGGGCCTTCGCGGTCCGGACGCGGTCCACCGGTCTCCGCCGGCCGACCCGCCGGCGACGCGGGGCCGCTTCCGTACGCCGGTCCGCCGACGTAGGGGGACTGCGGGTTCGACCGCGGCGGACGGCCGGGGTGCGGGGGCGGCCCGAAGGGCCGGGCGGGCTCCGGGGCGGCGGGAGCGCCGTAGCCGGGGACGGGTGGGGCGGAGGGCCAGTCCCGGGTGACCTCGACGGTGTCGCGGTCGGCCGCGGGCGCGGCGGCCGGGCGGCGGTCGCGCGGCTCGGGGGCGGGGAACGGGGCGGCGGGCCGCTCCTCGTCACCGCGCTCCGCCGCGGAGCCGGTCGCGGCCGGCACCGCGTCGGAGGCGGGCGTCCGGTCCGCCGGGGCCGGTCCGCCGGAGGCGCCGAACCAGTCGGCCGTCTGCGGGGCACCCTCGCTCCGGGGCCCGTCGCGGTCCGCCGGTCCCTCCTGGCCCGCGCCCGGACCTGCGGGCCGGTCCTCGGGCCTGCGGTCGGTCACCGGGTGCAGGCCGGCCCGCACCTGCCGGTCGTAGGAGGAGACGGGGGCGGCGTCGTCCGGCTCGTCCTCGGCGGGGACGGCGTACGGGCCGTGGTAGGGGGCGCCCGCGGGCTCGTCGGGGCGCGGTTCGAGCGTGCCGGCCGCCGACCCGAAACGGTCGTCGAGGCTGTCGGCGGCGGACGCGGGGCCCGTGTCCGGGGTGTCCGCCCCGCTCTCGCCGTACAACTCCCGCCACCAGTCGTCCTCGGCGCGGTCGGCGTGCTGCTCGCCCTGCTGGCTCATGCCCCTATTGTCCATCCATGCGCTGGTCACGGAAGAGCGCCCGGCGAATTGGCCGCCGGACGGCACTCTTCTGTGCGAGCGCGTCGCACTGAAACCTCCGGCGGCCCACGGATCACGCCATGACGTCCCGTCAGCCCGCCGTCCGCTGCCGTACGTCAACGCCCGGTGACATCACACCCGTCGCTCTGGCACAAGCGGTGACCGTGTGTCCATGATGGGTGACGGCGGGAACCCGCCGTGACTCGATCCCGCCACCCCGGCGAGCGGAAGCGAACGAGGTGCAGGCGCATTGCTCGGTGTCATAGGTCTCGACGATCTGCAGGAGACCGCGTATCGCGTGCTCGTGACCCTCGGCGCGGCCGAGGTCGGGGATCTCGCCCACCGGCTCGCCCTGCCCGCCCCCGACACCGAGCACGCGCTGCGCCGGCTCGAACAGCACGGCCTGGCCGCCCAGTCCACCGCCCGCCCCGGGCGCTGGGTCGCCGCCCCGCCGCACGTCGGCCTCGGCGCGCTGCTCACCCAGCAGCGCCACGAGCTCGAACAGGCCGAACTGGCCGCCGCGTTGCTCGCCGAGGAGTACCGGGCCGAGGCCGCCTCCCCGGCCGTCCTCGACCTCGTCGAGGTGGTGACGGGGGCGAACGCGATCTCCCAGCGCTTCCTCCAGATGCAGTTGGGCGCTGCGCACGAGATCTGCGGCCTGATGACCGGCACCCCGCTCGCCGTCGCCGCGCACGAGAACCACGCGGAGGAGCGAGCCGCGGCCCGCGGGGTGTCGTTCCGCCTCGTCATGGACCGCGCGGTCCTCGAACACGCCGAAGCGCTGCCGGAGTTGCGGGCCGCTCTCGACCGCGACGAGCAACTCCGGGTCAGCGAGCGGATCCCCACGAAGCTGATCATCGCGGACCGGTCGCTGGCGATGGTCCCGCTCCTCGTCCGCGACTCCGAGCCGAGCGCGCTGGTCGTCCACGCGAGCGGCCTCCTGGAGTCGCTGCTCGCCCTGTTCGAGACGGTGTGGCGCACCGCCCGCCCGCTGCGGCTGGGCGGCGACGCGACCACCGTCACCGAGGAGGCGCCGGACGGCCCCGACGGGACGGACCTGGAGATCCTGTCGCTGCTGCTCGCCGGGCTGACCGACGCCAGCGTCGCCAAGCAGCTGGACGTCGGCCTGCGCACCGTGCAGCGGCGGGTCGCCCGCCTGATGGAGCTCACCGGGGTGACGACCCGGCTCCAACTCGGCTGGCACGCCTACGCACAGGGGTGGGTGGCCCGCTGACCCGGCCCGCGCCGGCCCGCGACGGGGGTCGGCGGGGACGGCGGCGGGCCCGTCGGGCTCGACGGGCCCGCCCACCCGCGCTCACCGCGGTCCCTGGTGCTCCCCCCGCTTCGCCTCCATCATCATCTTCCCGATGCGCCCGCGCTGCTTCCACGTCCTGCGCATCTCCGCGCGGACCCGGGCGTCGCTCTTGGCGATGATGTACTGGTTCTCCCGCTGCAACTTGCGGTAGCTCTCCAGCCGCCGCTCGGGCAACTCGCCGCGCTCCAGCGCGTCGAGCACCGCGCAGCCGGGCTCGGCCTCGTGGCGGCAGTCGTGGAAGCGGCAGTCGGCGGCCAGTTCCTCGATCTCGGCGAAGACCCGGCCCACCCCCGTCTCCGCGTCCCACAGCCCGACGCCGCGCAGCCCCGGCGTGTCGATGAGCACGCCGCCGCCGGGGAGCGTGAGCAGGTTGCGCGTGGTCGTCGTGTGCCGGCCCTTGCCGTCGACCTCGCGCGTCTCCTGGACGTCCATGACGTCCGCGCCCATCAGCGCGTTCGCCAGCGTCGACTTGCCGGCCCCCGACACCCCGAGCAGGACGCTCGTCCCGCCGGCGACGATCGCGCGCAGCACGTCGACGCCCTCCCCGGTCCGGGAGCTGAGCGGCAGCACCTGCGCGCCGGGGGCCGTCTTCTCGACGTCCTCGACGAGGTAGGAGAGCCCCGTCGCATCGGGCACGAGATCCGCCTTCGTCAGCACGACGAGCGGCTCGGCGCCCGACTCCCAGGCCAGGGCGAGGAACCGTTCGATCCGGCCGAGGTCCAGCTCGGCGGCGAGCGAGACCGCGACGATCGCGTGGTCGACGTTCGCGGCGAGGACCTGGCCCTCGGAGCGCTTGGACGACGTGCTGCGCACGAACGCCGTGCGTCGGGGGAGGTACGCGCGGACGTACCGGGGGTCGCCGGCCGGGTCGACCGCCGCCCAGTCGCCCGTGCAGATGACCTTCATGGGGTCGCGCGGCACGACGAACTCGGTGTCGGCGCGCACGACGCCGTCCTCGGTGAGGACGTCGCACAGACCGCGGTCGACCCGCACGACCCGCCCGGGCACGAGACCCTGCGCGGCGTGCGGCGCGAACGCCGCGGCCCAGTCGTCGTCCCAGCCGTGGGCGGCGAGAGTGGACAGGTGGGATGGAACGTTGGACAAGGGGGGACCCTTCGAAGGGCGGCCCCGGCGAACGCGCGCCTGTGCGCGGTCAGTTCGATGTCAGCCGGAGGCCGCGGAGGTGGAGACGATGAACTCCTGAATGCGGGCAGAGCCCGTCACCGTGACAGTCATCAATGTCCTCACCTCCTGCTTCCTCTACGAGCGGATCCTCCGTCGGACGGGCCCTGTGCGGCCGCGCCCCGGTTCGAGGTGACCGTACACGGCCCCCTCTTCGCCCCGCCAGCGGTTTTTCCGCGGGCCGCCGGAGCCTCCGCCACCGGTCAGTCCGCGGCACCGCCGTCAGCCGCGGTGTGCAGGACGTCGCGGGCCTGCTGGGCCGCGCGCATGAGGCTCTCGGCGACGTAGTCGAGGAAGCGGGCGACGTTCTCCAGCCGGACGGCGGCGGGGGTGGTCGGGCCGAGGACGGTGACGCCCTCGCGGGCGATGTCGACCTGCTGGACCAGCGCCTGGACGCTGGCGATCATCGACTGGTACCAGAGGTCCTGGTCGACGGTGTAGCGCTCGCGCCGGCTCTCGCCGGGGGTGCGGCGCACGAGGGTCTGGCTCTCCAGGAAGGTGATCGCCTTGGAGACGGTGGCGGGGCTGACGTCGAGGCGCTGCGCGAGGTCGGCCGCGGTCAGGCTGCCGTCGTCGGTGAGCAGGAGGGCGACCATGACCCGGGCCATGCTCCTCGGCAGGCCCGACTGCTCCATCACCGTGGTGAAGCGCTCCTCGTAGGCGCGGACGGCCGCCTCGTCCCGGCCGTAGGGCTGCGGGGCGGGGCCCGGCCGCCGGGGGGACTCCTGGCGGCGCCGCTGGGAGCGCTGCTCGGTGGCGCGGTGCGCGGCGTCCGCGCGGTAGCCGTTCGGGCCGCCGTTGCGCATGACCTCGCGGGTGATCGTCGAGGTGGGGCGGTCGAGTCCGCGGGCGATCTCCGCGTAGGCGAGGCCGTCGGCCAGCCCGAGGGCGATCTGCTGGCGGTCCTTCTGGGTGAGCCTGCCGCCGGGCATCGGGGGCCTCCTTCGGGTGCGGTCGGTACGGCGAGCATAGCGTTCAGCCTCACCTCATTGCAACGGAGGTGCGAAGTCCGTTGCGTTAGATTCACGATCAGTGCAATGAAATTGACGTTCTGGCCTGGGACTTGGGGATTTTCGCGCGATAAAGTAGTTGCCCACACCGCGAACGCAACGTAGCTTTCTGGTTGTCGGAAACAAGCACTCGCCGAAGGAGACACACCATGTCGAAGTTCCAGACCCCCGCCCCCGTCACCGTCGTCCTGGACATCCCCGCCGGCCGGGTGGAGGTCATCGCCGCCGACCGGAGCGACACGGTCGTCGAGGTCCGCCCCGCGGACCCGTCGAAGGGCAAGGACGCGAAGGCGGCCGAGCAGATCGCGGTGGAGTACACCGACGGCGTCGTGCGGATCACGGCGCCGGAGCCGAAGGACAAGCTCTTCGGCTCCTCGGGTTCCGTCGAGGTCACCGTCCAGGCACCCACCGGCTCGCACCTGGAGGCCGTCTCGGCCGCCGCGGAGTTCCGGGGCGTCGGACGGCTGGGCGAGGTGTCCGTCCGGGGCGGCCACCGCACCGTCAAGTTCGACGAGACCGCCGGCGCCCGGATCACCGCCCACGACGGCACCGTCGAGGTCGGCCGGCTCGGCGGGTCGGCGGAGATCGGCGTCCAGCGCGGCGACATCACGGTCGCCGAGGCGCAGGCCGGCTCCCTGACCCTCACCGCCCAGCAGGGCGACATCACGGTCGCCGCCGCCCCCGGCGTCTCCGCGTCGCTGGACGCGAGCACCACCCTCGGCCGGGTCCACAACACGCTGAAGAACGACGGCGCCCCGGCCCTCGAGATCCACGCCACCACCCAGCAGGGCGACATCAGCGCCCGCAGCCTCTGACCCCCACACCGCCCCCGAAAGACCGCGAAGGAGCACCTCCCATGACCAGTCCGGCCGTCGTCGCGCAGGGTCTGCGCAAGTCCTACGGCGACAAGACCGTGCTCGACGGCATCGACCTCTCCGTGGCGGAGGGGACGGTCTTCGCCCTCCTCGGCCCGAACGGGGCGGGCAAGACCACCGCCGTGAAGATCCTCTCCACCCTCGTGACCGCCGACGCCGGCTCGATCGCCGTCGGCGGGCACGACCTGGCCGCCGACCCGCAGGCCGTACGGGGCGCGATCGGCGTCACCGGGCAGTTCTCGGCGGTCGACGGGCTGATCACCGGCGAGGAGAACATGCTCCTGATGGCGGACCTGCACCACCTGCCGAAGGCGGAGGGCCGGCGGGTCACCGCCGAACTCCTGGAGCGCTTCGACCTCGTGGACGCGGCGAGGAAGCCGGCGTCCACCTACTCCGGCGGCATGAAGCGCCGCCTCGACATCGCGATGACGCTGGTCGGCTCACCGCGGGTCATCTTCCTCGACGAGCCGACCACCGGGCTCGACCCCCGCTCCCGGCACACCATGTGGCAGATCATCCGGGAGCTGGTCGCCGGCGGCACCACCGTCTTCCTCACCACCCAGTACCTGGAGGAGGCCGACCAGCTCGCCGACCGGATCGCCGTCCTGCACGACGGGAGGATCGCGGCGGAGGGGACGGCGAAGGAGCTGAAGCGAATCGTCCCCGGCGGGCACGTGCGACTGCGGTTCGCCGACCCGGTCGCCTACCGCTCCGCCGCCGACGCGGTCGGGAAGGCGGTGCGCGACGACGACGCGCTGACCCTGCAGATCCCCAGCGACGGCAGCCAGCGGGAGCTGCGCGCGGTCCTCGACCGGCTGGACGCCGCCGGCGTCGAGGCCGACGAGCTCACCGTCCACACCCCCGACCTCGACGACGTCTTCTTCGCCCTCACGGGCAGCACCGTCCCCGCGCAGAACCCGGGCGCCGCGTCCGGTCACGACCACGAGGCCAAGGAGGCCGTCCGATGAGTTCCCTCGCCCTCGCCGTCCGCGACTCGTCCACCATGCTGCGGCGCAACCTGCTGCACGTGCGCCGCTACCCGTCGATGACGCTGAACCTGCTCCTCACTCCTGTCATGCTCCTGCTGCTTTTCGTCTACATCTTCGGTGACGCGATGAGCGCGGGCCTGGAGGGCGGCGGCGGCCGCTCCGCCTACATCGCGTACATCGTGCCCGGCATCCTCTTCATGACGATCGGCTCGACCGTGATCGGCTGCGCGGTGTCCGTCGCGATGGACGCCAACGAGGGGATCATCGCCCGGTTCCGGACGATGGCCATCCACCGGCCGTCGATCCTGGTCGGGCACGTGGTCGGCAGCGTCCTGCAGTCGGTCGCCAGCGTCGTGCTCGTCGCCCTGGTCGCCCTCGCGATCGGCTTCCGCACCACGGACGCGAACCCCCTGGAGTGGCTCGCCGCCCTCGGTCTGCTCGCCCTGTTCGCCCTCGCCATGACCTGGATCGCGGTCGGGATGGGCCTGTCCAGCCCGAACGCGGAGGCCGCGAGCAACAGCGCCACCCCGCTGATCCTCCTCCCGCTCATCTCCAGCGCCTTCGTCCCGCTCGACGCGATGCCGGGCTGGTTCCAGCCGATCGCCGAGTACCAGCCCTTCACCCCCGCCATCGAGACCTTCCGCGGCCTGCTCCTCGGCACCGAGATCGGCCACAACGGCTGGCTCGCCGTCGCCTGGTCCCTCGCCCTCGTCCTCCTCGGCCACCGCTGGGCCACCTCCACCTTCAACCGCGACCCCCGCTGACCACCCCACCCCCAGGGCGGCCTCCCCCGACACCCCGTCGGGCGAGGCCGCCCCTTCCGTGCGTCGCACCGGACCGCGGCGCTCGCGGCGTTGACCCTCACGTGGCGTGAGGGCGCAGAGTCGAGGGCATGGACGAGCACCTGACGGTGGGGCGTGTGGCCGGGTTGGCCGGGGTGAGTGTGCGGACGCTGCACCACTACGACGAGATCGGGCTGGTGCGCCCCTCCGCGCGGACGCCCGGCGGGTACCGGGCGTACGCGGCCGGGGACGTGGAGCGGCTGCGGGAGGTGCTTGCGTACCGGCGGCTCGGGTTCGGGTTGCGGGAGATCGCGGACCTGGTGGACGACCCTGCCGCGGACGCGGTCGCCCGGCTGCACCGCCTGCGCGGGCTGCTGGTCGAGCAACGGGGGCGCGCCGAGGCGATGGTGGCGGCCATCGACAGGGAGCTGGCCACGCGGGCCGGCGGCAGGACGACGACACCGGAGGAGCAACTCAGCATGTTCGGAGCAAGGTTGTACGAGACGATCGGATCCGACTACCCCGCGACCCGCCGCACCGAGCCGCGGATCGCGCGACAGGTGTGGGACGCGCTCGGGGACGCCCGGACCGTGCTCAACGTCGGCGCGGGAACGGGAAGTTACGAGCCGGCCGACCGCGAGGTCACGGCGGTGGAGCCGTCGGCGGTGATGCGGGCGCTGCGGCCGGCCGACGCGGCGCCGTGCGTCGCGGCGACGGCGGAGCAACTGCCATTCGCAGACGGCTCGTTCGACGCGGCGATGGCGTTCAGCACGCTGCACCACTGGAGCGACCCGGTGGCCGGGCTGCGGGAGATGCGGCGGGTGGCCCGCCGGGTGGTGGTGTTCACGCACGACGCGAGCGCCGCGGGCTGGCACCGCCGGTTCTGGCTGACCCGGGACTACCTGCCCGAGGTGGCGCGCCTGGTCGCCGACCGGCCCCCGGTCACCGAGCTGGCCCGGGCCGTCGGCGCCCGGCTCGAACCGGTGCTGATCCCCTGGGACTGCGCCGACGGCTTCCTGGAGGCGTACTGGCGGCGGCCGGAGGCGTACCTGGAGGAGCACGTGCGGCGGGCGGTGTCGATGTGGACCCGGGTGGGGCCGGCCGCGGAGCGGCGGGCGGTGGACGGGCTCCGCGAAGACCTCGACTCGGGCCGGTGGGCCGAGCGCAACGCGGACCTCGCCGACCTCGACGCGGCGGAGCTGGGTCTGCGACTGCTGGTGGCCTGAGCGCGGGGCGCGAGGGCGCGGAGTAGCGGGGTGCGGGGGGGCGGCGCGGTGAGCCAGGCGGCGGGGAGTGACAGGGCCCGGCGCGGGGAGCCAGGGGGCGGCGGGACGCGGGAAGCGCCAGGGCCCCGGGACCGCCTGCCGCCCCCGGACCGCCGCCCTACTCGCCGCCCCGCCCCGCGCTGCCGATCGGACCGACGGTGACCGCCACTCCCCCGCCCTCGGTGACGGGGAGCGTCGCTCCGCCCGGCCACGGGAGGGTGACGGACTTCGTCTCGTCCGGCGGGGTCACCACGAGCCCGGTGACGCGGACGCCCGATCCGCCCGAGGTGTTGACGGGGTAGGTGATGCCGAACGCCGTCGACGCCCCGTCCTCGAGGACGACCGGTCCGGCCTTCTCGTCGCTCCGTTCCGCCGGCAGCGGGCCGTCGGCGGTCTTCAGGTCGACGCCGGCGAACCCGGTCAGCGAGCAGGAGTGGCCGCTGCCGTTCGTCAGCTGGACGGTCGCGAGCCCCTCCGGGTCGCCCTCGATGGTGGTGTCCGTCGCGTTGAGCTCCAGGTCGCCGGTACGGCAGGGCTCCGCCTTCGGCGTGCCGCCCGGGGCGGAGGACGAGGACCCGGCCGCGGACGGGGAGGCGTTCGCCGAGCCGTCCTCGCCGCCCTGGCAGCCGGTCACGGACAGGGCCGCGGCGACGGCGAGAGCGGTGAAGGTGAGCGTGCGGACGCGCATGGCGGGTTCCTCGGTTCGATCGGCAGGCAGGGACGATCATGATGACCCACGCCGGACGGCGAACCGTTGCGGCCCCCCGCCCCCTGGTACACGCCTGTGACACGCCCGGCCGGGGTGCGGCCGGGCGAGCGGCGCGCGGACCGGGGAGCCGCGCGGGACGGCGGAGGAGCGGCCGTCGCCGTCAGCGCCGGGGCGCGGGCAGCGGCCGGGCGGGTGCGCCCTGGGGTATCCGGCCGGGGACCTGCTCGGGGACGTGGTTCCACCCGGTCAGGACCGGTCGGCCGTGCTCGGTGCCGAGGCGGCTGACCGTCCCCGTCTCCAGCCGGAACAGCCGCCCCTCCGCGGCGGTCAGACCGAGGCGGCGGGCGGTGAGCACCCGCAGGAAGTGGCCGTGGGCGACGAGGACGACGTCCCCCTCGGCCAGCGCGGGCGCCACCCGCGCCAGCACCCGGTCGGCCCGCGCGCCGACCTCGGCGGGCGACTCGCCGGGGTGGCCGGCGGGGCCGGGCGGGACGCCGTCGGTCCACAGGTCCCAGTCGGGCCGGGTGCGGTGGATGTCGGCGGTGGTGACGCCCTCGTAGGCGCCGTAGTCCCACTCGCGGAGGCCGTCCTCGGTCAGGGCGTCGTCGAGCCCGGCGAGCGCGGCGGTGCGGGCGGCGCGGGTGAGGGGGCTGGTCAGGACGAGGGCGCGGGGGCGGTCGGCGAAGTACCCGGCGAGGCCGCGGGCCTGCTCCTCGCCGCGGGCGGTGAGGAGCTTGTCCGTCCAGCTGGTGTGCTGCCCGCTCAGGCTCCACTCCGTCTCGCCGTGCCGCACGAGCAGGAGGTCGCCCTCGGCGGGCGCGGGGCCGCGGGCGGTCACTCGGCCACCGGGCCGTGCAGGGCGGAGGCGTAGACCTCGTCCGCGTCGAGGTGGCGGAGCTCCTCGGCGATGAGCTCCGCGGTCGAGCGGATGCGCAGGGCGAGGGTGCGCTCGGGCTGGTTCGGCAGGGAGAGGGTGGCCAGCGCGCCGTCGGGGCGGTCGATGCGGATGGGCCCGTCGACGGTGTCGAGGCCGACCGCGGTGATGACCGGTCCTTCGGTGGTGCGCCGCTCGACGGGGACGCCGAGGCGGTGGGCGAGCCAGCGGGCGAGGAGCTCGGCGCTCGGGTTGTCCGCCTCGGACTCGACGACCGCGCCGGTCACGTCGGCGCGCGCCTGGTCGAGCGCGGCGGCCAGCATCGAGCGCCACGGGGTGAGCCGGGTCCAGGCGAGGTCGGTGTCGCCCGGCGCGTGGCACCGGGCGCGGTCGCCGAGCGCGGCGATCGGGTCGGCGACGGCGTAGGCGTCGGTGATCCGCCGGGCGGCGAGCCGGCCCAGCGGGTCGTGCCGCGGGTCCTCGGGGGCCTCGACCGGCCACCAGACGACGACCGGCACGTCCGGCAGGAGGAGCGGCCGTACGACGGACTCGGCGTGCCGGCCGACCTCGCCGTACAGGCGCAGCAGCACCGTCTCGCCGGTGCCGGCGTCCGCGCCGACCCGCACCTCCGCGTCGATCCGGCTGAGCTGCCGGTCGCGCGGGGTGCGGCCCGGGCGCCGGATCACGACGATCGTGCGCGAGGGGTGCACGCGCGAGGCGTCCTCGGCGGCCCGCAGCGCGTCGTACGCGTTCTCCTCGTCGGTGACGAGGACCAGGGTGAGGACCATGCCGACGGCCGGGGTGCCGAGCGCGCGGCGCGCCTCCACCACCGCCCGGTCGATCTGCCGTGCCGTCGTGTCCGTGAGGTCCGTCTTCATGCCCCGCGCCGCCCCCTCGTCCTTCTCGTGTCGCCGTCCGGTCCGTCTTCCCCCGTTCCCACCGGGCACGCTACGGCCCCGGCGGTCTCCCCACAACGGCCCGGCGACCTGCGATGTTCCCGGGGGCCGGTCGAAGGCGCGGCCGGCGATCCCCTGCGCACCCCGCCGCCGTGGGGAACGCGTCAGCCGACCGCGCCTGAGGCCGCGCGGACGGCTGCGACAAAGCCGCGGCGGGCGTCCTCGACGTCGTCGGGGCGGGCCGAGCGGCGCAGCGCGGCGGCGAGATGGCGGGCGGCCGCCTCGACCTCGTCCGGGCCCTCCAGCGCGACGAGCGCGAGCGCGCGGTCGAGGTCGCCGCCGTCCGCCGCGTCCGCGCGCCCGGAGCGGGCGGCGGTGGCCGCGGTCCCGGCGGCGAGGAGGAACGCGGCGTAGGTACGGCGGCGGGCCTCGGCCGTGCGGACGGCGTCCTGCGCGCGGAGGGTTCGGCGGACGGTCTCCAGGAGCGCGTCCGCCTGCCGGTCGCCCGCGTGGCGGGCCGCGGCGGCCTGCGCGCCGCCCGCGCTGCGTGCGAACCAGCCGGTGACGATGCTGCCGGCCAGCGCCGAGCCCGCCGCGATCAGCGCGATCCCCCAGTCGGTCATGCCCGCCATTCTCGCCGCTCGCCCCGCCCGGATCCAGGGGCCGGGGTACGATCGCGGCATGCCGTCCGCGATCCCGCCGAAACCGTCTCTGATCTGCGCGAACACCATTCGAACCGACCCTGCCCGCCGCTAGGATGGAGAGTCGTCATGCGACGGGCGACGGGCGACGGGCGACGGGCGACGGGCGACGGGCGACGGGCGACGGGCGACGGGCGACGGGCGACGGGCGACGGGCGACGGGCGAC